>JBLNAZ010000102.1:0-7972 GCA_050259615.1 Syntrophomonadaceae bacterium
GGATCAGGAGCGCCTATTGTGCCGTCGTCCTTCATAGTTTCCCAGAGCATTCCTCTGTCATGTATCCTGAACTCTGCTTTACGTGCCTGGGAAAAAAGCACAACGGGTGTTAGAATTGTTAATAATATTATTTTTGATTTCATGATCTTTCCGTTTTTAAAACCTCTAAAGAAGAAGGCAGATAGTTTAATCTGCACAATCAATTAAAAGCTGTACTTGGCACCGAAATAGAATCTTCTTTTATCAAAATAGTTCTGCCAGCTTATATCATAGCCGTCGGCGTCTACAGGTGTAACCGTTCCCGATTCCACATATTTTTTTGTTGCCTGGCTGTCGAATAAAGCATCGCCGTATGCCCTGAGATTTTTTTCATTCAGGAGATTGCTAACCTGCATGTACATTGAAATACTATGATCGCCAAAGAGCCCCACCTGTTTTTCCAGTCTGAGATCAAGCGTATGAATTGCAGGAAACCTGTAGTTGTTATATGTGTCCGGCGGATCATCTGGCAATAAGTATGTAAATGTCTGTCCCGAGAAATAGTTAAACAAAAGGCTGAGTGTTGTGCCGCTGAATATTTTATCCATCATGTCTGAAGCACCTTCCTGCTCGGGATACTTCAGGAACATGTTTGCACGGAATACGTGCGGCCTTGAGTAGCTTTTTTCAACTGGTATTCTTTTATTTACGTCCACATCCCATTCGTATTTGATATTTCCCTGCCCGTCCATTCTTATTACTCTTGGTGTAGCTCTTCCTTCTGAAGCCTTGGAAAAGCTGTAGTTAAGGTCGAAAGTAATCACCTGACTGAAGAGTGTCTTAAGGGAAATTTCAAATCCCCTCGAGTCGCCATAGTCTCCGGAGAGGAACGACTGGTAGGATATGTTCTGTGTAACCTGGTTTTTAATCGGGTCCCAGCCATATACGAAGTGGTCGAAAAGTCCCCTTCTTTCTGAAGTCTGGTTGAAAACATCTTTATAGTATGCTGTCACGTCGAGGACTGCAACACTTTCAAAGTTCTGTTTAATGCCTGCTTCAAACATAATAGTTTTCTGCGGCTTTAGGGGTTCGGATGTAAAGCTGACAACTCTTTCAGGATCCCCGTCGTTTGAAGCAATGTGCTTAGGAGTCCTGTTCTGTTCTGCAGCATTCCGGGCTTCAGTTACAATATTCTTTACAATATATTCCGGGCGGAAGTATCCGAAATCAAACATCTGATCTATGGGAGGCATCTGATAATAATGTCCGTAATTAAAGTGCAGCAGTGAGTTCTCGGTTATCGGGAACGATACGCCGAGGCGCGGACTGAACATGTTGTACTGCTTCGATTTTACCCTTGGTTTACTCAGTACGTTGTCATAAGAGTACTTTATATTTCCGTTATCATCCACCTGATCCTTGTCAGTATCAAGCGAAGGATTATAATTTGGATTCAGTGAAAGGTTATAAAGGTTTGTAGGTTCAAACCAGTTCATATTCGGGTTATAGTAGTCGTATCTCAGGCCTACGTTTAAAATCATGCTTTCGAATTCCATCTTATCCTGCACGTAGAATGCTCCCTGGATGGGGTGGAAAGTTTCCATGAGCCCCCTGTTTAGCCACAGAGATTTATCGCGTGTAAATGATGGAAGCCTGTAGTTTTCTTTCTCGTCGTAAGTATTGTAGTGGAAGTCGACGCCGCTTTTAAGGAGATTATTGTTGTCGAGCTGCCAGTTAATGCTTCCGTTAAAAGACACGTCGCCTGTTACTATGTTATTTATAATTGCAGGAGCGAACTGGTCGAACGGTTCTGTTTCGTAGTCGTTATACCTGTGGAATCCCCAGAGGGTGGGCTTATTGCTTTTGCCGACCAGGCTAAAGTCGCTTGGTCCTTCCTTGAAATTTGACCAGTATGTGCTCAGCTGCAGGTCGTAGAAAAATCCGGTACTGAGGACGTTTGTAAAATTATAGTTAAGGAACCAGGAATAAGTATCGATGAGTGATCCCCAGCCGCGGTCGTACTTTGCCTGATTTGTAAAGTCGCCGTTTTCCTGCAGTGTTGAATGCGCGTCGTGGTTATAGAAGCCGGTCAGTTTCATTTTCATTGCAGAAGGGTTATAGCTCATATTGAACATGAGGTTCTGCATTTTACGCGCGTCCCTCGGATGGGGTAAAGTATAAGCCTGCTGCTTCAGCTGTGCGGAGGTAAACATTTTAACTCTGGCGTCGCCGAGTACAAAAAGAGGTCCGCCCAGGCTCAGGTTCAAAGTATAATCAGGAATTTTCCTGTAGTCATAAGTCTGCGCCTGTCTTTCAGGTGTCCACCACTGTGGGTCAATCGTGCCGTCCGGAAGCGTGTGGGCAAGGAACTCCTTTTCAGTTTTCGTATCATAAAGGTAGTTTCCAAAGTGATGCTGTCCTGCAAGGCCGTAAATATATTCAGCTGAACCGTGGAAATTTTCTTCTGCTTCACGCGTAACAACCGAAACGATGCCCGACATTGCCTCGCCGTATTCGGCGTTAAAGCCGCCGGTCATTACCTGAACTTCCCGGATCATATTGAGGTTGATATTGGTAAAAGATCCGCCCCAGTCGGCCCTTCCGATTACAAGGTTGCTTACGCGGGCGCCGTCCATGTACCATTTAACTTCATTCTGTGTACCGCCTCTTACTGCATAGCGGCTTTCTCCGCGTCCTGCCGAGCCGAGGCCGCCTGCAACAGGGACGGGATCTGCAAAGATGCCTGCTCTTACCATGAGGCTCTGCTTTGCATCCCGGGTTGGAATTCTTTCCATATCCCGTATGCTGACGTTCTGAACGCTTGCTGTGACGTCTTTTTCTATTACAGGCGCCTGTGCAACAACAACTACTTCCTTGTTTAAGGAAATTGAAACGTCCTCGAGCTCAAGTTCGAGTGTCGTCGTTAAGTCTGCTTTAACGGTAACCTGTTCCATCGTCAGCGTCTGGTATCCGATCATTGTTGCTTTTATTGTATATTGGCCCGGATCAACATTAAGTATTAAAAACCGCCCATCTGCATCGGAGCTTGCGCCAAGAGTTGTTCCGTGAAGCACAATATTAACTCCCGGCAATGGCAGTCCTGTGCCCTTGTCAATTATTTTTCCCCTGATCTTGCCCGTAGTGCCGGCAAAAAGGAGAGCAGGTACCAGAACTGATGCAATAAGAGCATGGCAGAGAATTTTTGTTAAATTCTTCAAATTACCTCCCGCAGAAAACATATTCTTTTCATTCTTTTATTCCTGTCATGATAAAGCCTTGTATAAAGTATTTCTGAAACAAGAAAAACAGTATAATTACAGGGAGCATCATCAGAACCGATGAAGCCATCAATAATGCCCATTCGGGCTGCTGCTGACCGGCAAACTGTCCCAGGCCGAGGGCGAGGGTTCCTTTTGCCTGATCCGACAAATAAATCAGGGGTCCCAGAAAATCGTTCCAGCTGAACATAAACGTAAGTATGGCAACCGTTGTAAGTGCCGGCTTTGCAAGCGGCAGTACAATACGCCCGTAGATCTTAAACTCGCTGCACCCGTCTATCCTTGCCGCGTCCAGCAGGCTTTTGGGAACCGACATGAAGAACTGGCGCATAAGGAATATATTGAAGGCTCCTCCCCCAAGGAAGGGAGGAACTGTAAGCGGCTTAAACGTATTAAGCCAGCCGAATTCCTTAAAGATTACAAAGATCGGAATCATCGTCACCTGGACCGGAAGCATCATTGTTGCGATAACTACATAAAATAGTGTATCCCTCCACTTCCAGTCGATACAAGCAAATGAATAACCCACCAGCGAGCTTGAAAAAACTACGCCGAAAACGGAAATTGACGTAATTATTACGGAGTTTTTCAAATACAGAAGAAACGGCAGCTTTTTAAATACATTTATATAGTTATCGAACCTCAGGCTCGTGGGCCAGAAGTTCGCAGAGAAAACTTCCGCTTCGGGCTTGAGAGAGACTACAACTATCCACAAAAATGGTATCAGAAAGAAAACCGCAATGAGGGACATTAGCCCGAAAACCAGATAATTATTTCTTTTCTTGTAATTCATTTTTAGTCTCCGATGTTGTAGACCCATTTTTTACTCAGCCTGAACTGAATAAAGGTTATTACACCGGTAATTATAAAAAGCAGCCATGCAAGCGCCGAAGCATAACCCATATCGAAGTCGTCGAAAGCCTTGCTGTAGAGATACAGGTTATAGAACAGGGTTGAATTAACGGGACCGCCTTTTGTCATAATGTACGCTTCAACAAATACCTGCAGTGAGAAAATCATTTCCAGAATAAACCACAGGAACAGTACCGGGGAAATTGAAGGGATTGTGACATTCCAGAACTTATGCCACCAATTGCCTCCGTCTATTTCAACTGCCTCGTATAACTGGCCGGGCACATTCTGTATTGCGGCCAGAAATACAAGCATTCTTCCGCCGCCCAAGGACCAGATGCTCATGAGTATTATTGAAGGCTTTGAATAATTGGGATCCAGCAGCCACAATGGTCCCTGCAATCCGAAATAGCTTAAAAGGGTATTCAAAAGCCCGAGCTCAGGATTCAGAAGCCACATCCAGAGGACCGATAAAATTACACCAGTAATTATTGAAGGAATAAAATAGATGGTCCTGAAAATTTTCACGCCGGCTACGGCTTTGCTTACAACGAGCGCGAGCATGAGCGATCCGCCTATTACGAGAGGGGTTCTGATGAATGTGTAGAAAAGAGTATTCCAGACCGCCTTGTAAAAATAGGTATCGCCGGTAAGGAGCTCCTTGTAATTCCTGAAGCCGATATACTGCGGAACTCTCAGGACGTCGTACTGGCAGAGGCTGTAGTATAAGGATACAAATATCGGATAAAGGCCGAATACAAAGAACCCTATCAGCCATGGTGCTGCAAACAGGTATCCAAGTGCGTTATGGTTTTTTCCGCGTGTCAATCAAAAAACCTTTCAGCTTTCATTTTAGTGTTAACGTAATTATCATATTCCAGGGCCCTGTCCAAAAACGACTGAATTATCTGCTCTGCATCTTTCAAAGCTTTTTCCGGGGTTGCCATTCCCCTTAAGGTGCGTTCCCTTGCGGCGGCGAATTCGCGCCAGAAGATGTCGTGTGCAAGAGGTGTTATTGTTTTTGAGCGGTTATCGTCCATCTGGCGCGTAAAGGTTTTCATATTCTTATTTATTGAAAGAAACTCCGGGTCGTTGGCAGCCAGGCGGTTTGCAGGAAAAAGTGATTCCTCGCGGCTTAAGCTTTCCTTCAGCTGTGTATTGCGGCTTACGACGAACTTGATAAATTCCCAAGCAGCACGCTTGTTTTTTGCTCCGCGCGGAATTGCAAGCCACCAGCTTCCGGCTGAAGAAACCGGCTTTGAGCCTTCAAAAGCTGGAATTTCGGCTACGCCGTAATCCATGCCGGGTTTATATTTTTCAATCTGGTCTATAAAACTGTTGTCGTTTATGATCATTGCAACTTTACCCGAAATGAATCCGTGCTGGCCTCCGTAGCCCATTGCTCCCATAAAAGCATTTACTTCAGGAAAAGTATAAGCGTCGAAGAAATCCTTTTCCCACTGGAATGCCTTTACAATTCTGGGATCTGCAAGGTTTACTTTTTGCGTCTTTTCATCAATAAACCTGGCTCCAAGCTCAAATGAAATAATGAGGGGCGTTTCTATGTTGCCGTAGTGGGGAATGAATCCCATTCTACTTATTCTGCCGTTTTCTCTTTTGAGTATTTTTCTGGAGTAAGCCTTTACTTCTTCCCATGTTCTGGGGGGTTTTTCGGGGTCGAGCCCCGCCTCTTTGAATATTTTTTTATTATAGAACAGGGCATAGGATGCTGTATATGCAGGAAGTGCGTAAGTGCTGCCGCGGTATTTCATTTCCTGCCAGAGAGAGCTGAAGAACTGCGATGTATCCAGGCGGTCTTTTGAAATAATATCGTCGAGTGAAACGAGCGCCTTGCGTGCGGCCCATTTGGGAACCGGGGTTACAAGGTTAACGACGTCTGGAGGATTTTCGCTTAAGATGGAAGTGAGTACTTTTTTCTCGTGCTCTGTCCATGGAATGGGTGTACAGACCACATAAATGCTGTCCTGCGAGCTATTAAAGAGCCTAACGCACGGTGGTATAGTGTCCTTTGCACCGGCAACGAACCAGTAGTTGACAATATTCTTCCCGCTCTTCTTTTCTGCCGGCACGAGTGCAAACAGCAGTACAATGAGGAGAGGGATGGCAAGTGCTATTTTGAGGACAGTTCCTTTCATCCGGCCGCCATTCCAGCTGAATAATTTTCAGCTTACACGCATTTTAATGATGACTTGAATTAATTAGAGAACTTTATTTTTTGTTCTTTCAATTTCAATTGAGTAGGTAAAGTTTTCGCCGTTGTAGTAGCCTTCGTTATATTCAACGGGTCTGCTACCGGGGTCAAAAACAAATCTTTTTCTGAATAATACGGGGCTGCCGGTCTTGAGGTTCAGCTTTTTAGCAAGCCACTTATCAGCAACAGTTGCGCGGATTTCTTCTTTTGACAAGGAAACCACGGTATGATAGTTTTCTTCGAGCAGTTTATATAGCGGTTTTGAAAAATCCTCATCTCCGCGCATGCCTACCCTTGGATGGAAATAAGACGTAAAATAAACGACGGGACCGTCTTCCATTCCCCTCAGGCGGGACATTCTAAGCACAAGTTTATCTGGCGGTATATTAAAGAACTCAGATACTTCTTCAGGGGGCTGTACCCATTCGACTAAAATTTCAAAATTCTTAAAGGCTATGCTTTTTTCGTTCATCTCCTGTGTGAAGCTGATCCAGTTATCGAGGCGTGTGTTTACATTCTTCTTATCGGATACTTTTGTACCAATTCCCTTTTTTCTTACAATCAAGCCTTCATGGACGAGTTTATTGGTGGCCTGTCTGACAGTATTTCTGGAAATACCAAGTCGTTTTGCGAGGTCGACTTCATTGGGAAGGAACTTCCCGCTTTTGTATTCAGGTTCGGCAATGAGTTTCCTCAGCATCTGCTCTACCTGTGCGTGGAGCGGGACGGCACTGTTATGGTCCACCATACTGTTCATATTTCGAGATCCCCCACTATGTTCATATGTTCAGACATTTGCACATGCGAATTTAGTAAGTTGTTTTATCGGGCGCAAGTATTTTTATTAATATTTATGAAATATTTTTCAGGAGAGCAGCGGAGGTGGCCGTTTCCGGCCACAATACCACGGGACAGCAGGATCTTTTTATCTTTTAATTATTAGATTTGTTTTTCATTTTGCTTAAAAGCAGATGGTTGCCTTCAGAAGGGGAATAAGAAACAGTTCGCCCGTATCAGCAAGGGGTCTAATGCCGGCAATTTCCCAGGAGATGGTTTCAGTCCTGAACCGCACGCCGAATGTAAGCAGTCCGTTGAAATCAGCATCTTCCAAGAGCGACTTGCCGTTTGTGTATTCGATAATGCCGGAAACTTTTTTAGAGAAGTCCCACCTTCCGCCCAAAAGGAAGAGCCATTCCGCATCGCCCTTAGAGGTTCCAGTATAAGTTACGCCCAGGTGCAGGCTTCTTTCCTTATGTCCGTAGCTGAACACATTACCCAACGAAAAGAATTTCTGCTTAAAGGTATAGGTTCCAAACAGGGCGGCGCTGAAATATTCAGACCTGTAATAATTCTGTTTTCCGCCGAGAGTAAGTGTTTCCAGGAAAGAAGTAGTAACCGGGAAAAGAGAAAAAAGTCCAATATGGGTTCTTGAAGTTGGTGCAACGCTGAAATTCACAAGAAAAAGCTCGTAATCAGAAAAATATGCGTTGCCCTGATCCATGGTATAAGCCGTAGGCATAAAGAGCAGTTCATGGTCGCCCGGCTGGTAGCTTGCAGCGGTTGAGTCGGCGGCAGAAGTTTTTTCCGTCTGTGCCTCAGCGGCTGTGGCAATAAATAACATTAACATCAAAATAACTGAAAGCTTCATACC
>JBLNAZ010000103.1:0-6406 GCA_050259615.1 Syntrophomonadaceae bacterium
CGCTGCAATAGCCCCTTCAAAGCTGAAATCCTTTATGATTTCATCTCTTTCTATTACAGGTTTCTTAAATCTGTCCCTTGCCATATTCTCTTAACCCTTCTTCATTGCTCCTTTCGCATATTCTAATCATATTTTACCTGATTTTCTATGCCTATTTTCACACAGTCTCTTTAGCTCGTGGATCAGGAGCTCTCCCTCTCTTATTTGGGCTTTAGCCCCAGATCCTCCATGGAAAAATCCGGGGCCTAAAGCTCCAATTTTATTCTAGATCATTCACCTTAATTCAGCTTGGTTTCCGGCAGAGCCTTAAACGTGAACCACCAGTCGAACCCTTCCTCCGTCTTTACACGCTCTTCAGCCGCTACTACATCCTTGGGAGGCGGATTTATAACCTTGTCGCCTATGAGCTCATTATTCGGCCAGTTCTCAGGCATTGCAACCTTGTTTTCATCTGCAATCTGCAGGGCTTTCAGCGCCCTTAATATTTCATTTACCTGACGGCCTACTTCCTGCGGATAATAAACCATCAGCCTTATTATGCCTTTGGGATCAATGATGAATACTGCTCTTACGGTATTCGTCCCTTTTTCAGGATGCACCATGCCAAACTTCATTGCAACTTTGCCCAGGTCGTCTGCAATTACCGGGAAGGGGATTTCGGTGTTTAATTTTTCCTTCATCCACTCAACCCATTTGATGTGCGAGAATATCTGATCGATGGAAAGACCAATCAGCTGCGCGTTCAGTTTCTTAAATTCCTCATCCTTCCTTGCAAATGCAATAAATTCAGTTGTGCATACTGGTGTGAAATCTGCCGGATGGCTGAACAGAACGATCCATTTCCCCTGAAAGTCCTGCGGAATCTTAAAAAATCCGCGCGTTGTCTGCACTTCCAGATCGGGGAACTTCTCTCCAAGTAAAGGAATGCCTGTCCTGGTTTCTTGTTTCAGTTCCATAACATACCTCATTATTTTGTTAATAAACCGGTGTAATTTATATATAAAGAAAGTGGAGCCTGTGTTATCCCGGATGGATCATCGTTTACATTAAGGTAATCTTTCCGTCTATTAATGCAAGTCAGGAAGAATTATTTCCCCGGGAACTCTTTACCTTTAACTTTCCCCATTTAATTCTTAAATTTGTAAAACATAACAAATACAGGATAACAATGATCAGTAAGGATTTGCTGGATATACTCTGCTGCCCCGAAACAAAGGCCGACCTGGTGCTGGACGGCAATTACCTGGTTTCAGTGGATAAAGCTACCCGCAGACGCTACAGAATTGAAGACGATATTCCAATTATGCTCGTCGAGGAATCTGAACAGCTCGATCTGGAAACGTGGAAGGAAATTATGAAACGCCACGGACGCAAAATTGAAGACTAACTGAATGGAAGGTGAACGGAATTGATTATTAAAACCTCTCCCGACGAGATTGAAAACTATCTTTCTGATGCCGCTAATGTGAAGGGTTTCTGCGACGCTGTGTATTTCCCTGAAAATGAAAACGGCGTAAAAGAAGCTTTAAAAAGCGCCCTTGCCAAAAATGCACCCGTTACGGTTTCTGGCAACGGTACGGGCCTTACGGGCGCACGCGTACCCAAAGGCGGCGTGGTAATTTCTACCGAAAAGATGAATAAAATACTGGAAATCAACAAAGAGGAGAAATACGCCCTCATCCAGCCTGCGGTTATTCTGAAGGATTTTCAGGAAATGGTTGAAAGCCAGGGACTTTTTTATCCTCCCGATCCCACGGAAAGAAACTGCTTTATCGGCGCTACGGCTGCAACAAACTCCTCAGGAGCAAGAACATTCAAATACGGCCCTACGCGCAATTATGTGCTTGAACTTAGAGTTGTGCTCTCAAACGGCGAAACTCTTCACCTTACACGCGGAAAAGAAAAAGCAGAGGGACTAAAACTGGACCTTAAGACTGAAGAGGGAAGCTTAATTAAGCTGGATATTCCGGACTATTCAATGCCCCAAACAAAGCACGCGGCAGGATACTTCTGCAAACCCGGTATGGATGCAATAGACCTCTTTATCGGATCGGAAGGCACTCTTGGCGTAATTACAGAACTGAAACTTAAGCTCCTGGATCTTCCGGAAAATATCATGTCGGCAGTTATATTTTTTGATAAGGAAGATGATGCGCTCGGTTTTATTGCCCGCGCCCGGAATCTTTCCTATGAAACACGCGCAGACTCAGATATAAACGGCCTCG
This sequence comes from Syntrophomonadaceae bacterium, assembly GCA_050259615.1. Classification (GTDB taxonomy): domain Bacteria; phylum Bacteroidota; class Ignavibacteria; order Ignavibacteriales; family SURF-24; genus JAAXKN01. Next base: position 2,226 of record JBLNAZ010000103.1, read on the forward strand.
ACGCGCAGGGACTTGAATACTTCGATTTCCATTCCCTTAAATTTATGCGCGATGAATACCCGCAGATTCCCGGCAGTGCCCGCGCGGCAGTCTGGTTCGAACAGGAAATTACTTCTGAAAATGAAGAAACACTCTTTGAAAAATGGATGGAGCTCATTGCAGAGTTTAACGGCAATGAGGAAACAGCATGGTTTGCTTCCAATAAAAGCGACCTGAAGCGCTTTAAGGATTTCAGGCACGCAATATCATGGAAGGTGAGCGAATACATTGCAAGAAAAGGCATTACAAAAGTCGGCACCGACATTGCAGTCCCCGATGAAGTCTTCAACAATTTTTATCATGAGATAAAAAATAAAGTTGAGGAAGCGGGATTAAATTATATTATTTACGGGCATTTCGGAAACTCCCATGCGCATCTTAATATGCTGCCAGAAGATCAGGACCAGTTTAAAGAGGCAAAAAAGCTTTATATGGAAATATGCCGAAGGGCAGTGGAGTTAAAAGGAACGGTTTCAGCCGAGCACGGCATTGGCAAGCTTAAAAAAGAATATCTAATGATGATGTACGGCGAGGAAAACATAAAACAGATGGCTCGCCTTAAAACCTCCCTCGATCCCAATAAAATCCTCGGCCTCGGAAACATTTTTGATGAGAAATATTTGAATTAGAGATCTCAGGATTAGAGATGTCAGGAACCATTTCCTGACATCTCTCGTCCGCCGTGGCGGACGGGATTATTCCATGGAATGGTGTTGAATGGTGCCATCCACCGCGGTGGATGGCGCCGCCTTTTTGCACCATCAATAATTTATATTACCGCCTTCAACGCCTCATAATGCGCTTTAACGGTCTTATCCAGATCTTCTGTTGTGTGCGCGGTTGAAACAAACATCGCCTCAAACTGCGCCGGCGCAAGATATATTCCGCGCTTTAACATTTCATGGAAATATCTGCCGTACATTGCCGTATCCGACTTTACCGCACTTGCAAAATCTGTAACCGTGCCTTCGGTAAAGAACATGCACATCATAGATCCCACACGGTTCCATGCAAAATTCTTTCCTAATGATTTCAGATTGCTCTGCATCCCTTCTTCAAGATACTTCGACTTCTCTTCCAGAGTCTTGTAAACTTCCGGATGCTCCTTTAAATATGTAAGCGTTGCATATCCGGCCGACATTGCAAGCGGATTGCCGCTTAAGGTCCCTGCCTGATATATCGGTCCCGACGGCGCAACCATTTCCATAATATCCTTTCTTCCGCCGAATGCTCCCACCGGAAGTCCCGACCCTATAATCTTGCCGAACGTTGAAAGATCCGGTTTTATGCCAAGAATTTCCTGCGCTCCGCCTCTTGCAACACGGAAGCCTGTCATTACCTCGTCAAATATCAGCACTATGCCTTCTTCCTCGCAGAGTGTCTTTAACTCTTTCAGGAAGTTCATGTCAATCTTAACCACACCCATATTTCCTGCAACGGGCTCAATTATTACGGCTGCAACCTGTTCTTTATTGCTCTGAACTAGCTTCTTAACAGAATCTATATTGTTGTAATCTGCAACAAGCGTATCGGCGGCATTTCCCTTTGTGACGCCGGGACTTGTAGGCACGCCAAGCGTAAGTGCGCCTGAACCGGCCTTAATTAAAAAGTAATCTGCATGACCGTGGTAGCATCCTTCGAACTTTATTATCTTTTCTCTTTTTGTAAATCCTCTTGCCGCCCTTACTGCGCTCATTGTAGCTTCGGTGCCGCTGTTAACCATTCTTACCATTTCAATTGAAGGAACAAGCTCTGTTATGAGCTTTGCCATTTCAACTTCCAGCTCCGTGGGAGCGCCGAAGCTTGTGCCGTTTTCAATAGCATCAAGAAGCGCTTTCTTTATAAAGGCGGGATTATGCCCGAACAGGTGCGGGCCCCAGCTTCCGATATACTCCACATATTCATTGCCGTCCACGTCCTCAATTTTAGAACCGTAACCCTTTTTTATAAACAGCGGGCTGCCGCCAACCGACTTGAATGCCCTGACGGGAGAATTTACGCCCCCCGGAATATATTTTTTTGCTTCTTCAAACAGCTTTTCACTTTTTTGAATGTTCATTTTCTATTTTCCTGGAATTGATTAAAAATTTATAAGGCAAATATATTAAATTAAAACCTAAAACCCCTATTTCTGTGCTCTTAGCTTCGGTACTCTTATAAATACAAATAACGCGAATAAAAGAAGAATTACAGAGTTAATTACAATTGCTTCCGGCTCGCCAAGATGCTCTGCCATAAAACCTATCAGCAGTGCGCCAATAGGCATAAATCCGAAAAACGATATGCTGTATATTCCCATTACCCTCCCGCGGAATTCATCTGAAACCAAAGTCTGCACAAGCGCATTTACTACATTCATGACTAAAATGGATGCCGCACCAACCGCCACAAGCATCAGTAGCGAAAGAGGAAGCCATCTTACAAATGCAAATGCCATCAGCGAAAGGGGAAAAGCAAACATGCCGAAGTTTACCATCTTACCTTTTCTCATATAATGCGAAACAGAAGCTATGAATAACGCGCTTATAAGAGCTCCTAAACCTCTTGCCGACTGCAGTAATCCGTTCGTTGTTGCATCCCCGTGAAGTATCTTTACAGCCCATGCCGGCACCAGCGTTGCAAATGCTATTCCGAAAAGTCCAATAAAAGTAATCAGGGCAATAAGAACCATTATCATCCTCTGCGTCTTCAGGTACTTCACGCCTTCCTTCAGATCCGCTATTGCGGATTTACGCGTCTCAGGTTTTACCATCGGCTTAAGTCTCATCATAAGAAGCGCTGCAATTACACCGAGAAATGATATACCATTTATTGTAAAACACCACGCCGGACCGAATGCCGCATAGGTGACTCCTGCCACAGCAGGTCCAACGGCAGTAGCCGCATTGAACATGGTGGAATTAAGCGCTATGGCGTTAACAAGATCCTCGCGGTCTACCATTTCAAGAACAAACGACTGCCTTGCCGGCGAATCGAATGCGTTTGCAATGCCGAGTCCAAATGCAAGTGCAACCACGTGCCAGGCCTCTACAATTCCCATGAATGTAAGCGCAGCCAGAATAAATGCCAGTATCATCATTACAGTTTGTGTAATAATCATTATCGTTCTTCTGGGCACGCGGTCGGCTACAACGCCGCCATAAATCATAAACAGCCATGCGGGAATGCCGGAGGCAAACCCCACGTAACCCAGATAGACAGGGGAGTGCGTCAGCTGGTAGACGAGGTACCCCGTTGCCGTGGTCTGCATCCAGGACCCGAACAGGGAAGTCATCTGTCCCCAGAACCAGAGGCGGTAATTCCTGTGCCTTAAGGCCGAGAATGTCTGCCTGAAGCTGACCTTACCCCGCGGTTGTGCGGCATTATGTGCAATATCTTTTTCTTTAATATCTTCTCTCATAATAAAATCAGAAAGGTTCGAGGTTCAAAGTTCGAGGTTCAAGGTTATTGCAGTGCCATCCGCCACGGTGGATAGTTCCATTCGTGTACTTTTCTATATGGAAACCCGCTCGCCACGAAAAACCTTTAACTTCGAACCTTCTTTTCTTAACCTTGAACCTCGAACTTTGAACTTTAGTAAGTTATCTCCGCACCCTGGAACAGATCTCTTATGAATTCAAACTCCTCATCCGTAAGCGGCTTTTCGGCAGCTTCAAGATTTACCATAACCTGCTTCAGATTTCTGAAGCCCGGTATTACTGCGGCTACTACCTTGTAATGTAATAGATACTGCAGCGCGGCTCTCGAAAGCTCTTCTGTGTTCGATCCGAACTTTTCCTTTAATGCCTCAACCTTCGGCTCAAGCTTCTCAAGGTTTTCTACTGTAAACCTCTTTGCGTGCTCGCGGTGATCACCTGCCTCAAACTTGGGCGGCTGATTCTTGCTGTACTTGCCAAGCAGAAGTCCCTGCGCTACGGGTCCGAATGCAACAAACGATATTTTATTATCCTCAAGGAGCTTTCTTACCGGAGTCCCGTCTGCAACAAAGTGGTCGTCCAGAGCATTGGCGAAGCTCTGGAGAACTTCGGGCTTTACTTTTGGTATCAGCTTTTCAAAATCGCTGTTGGAATAAGCCGACTGACCGATAACTCTAATCTTGCCTTCTTCCTTAAGACGGTTCATCACCTCAACGGCATCATTTA
>JBLNAZ010000104.1:0-8654 GCA_050259615.1 Syntrophomonadaceae bacterium
TCTTCGGCTTCTGCTTTCACTGCGTGTGTTTTTCGTTATTTAGATTTAGTCTGTGTAAAAATAAAATATTTTGTTTTGAGAATCAATACTAATAGAATAAATTTATCTGTTTTTCTTCCTCCTTATGGCTGTTTATTATATTTCAGAGACTTTGGGCAAAAAAATTTTGAGTTTATCCGGGATTTTAATGATCTTATTGTAACTTATACTATTTTCAACAATCTAATAGGAAGATAAGGATATGTCTAAAACATTTGAAATCATTGAAATTGTAGGGATCTCACTTGAAAGCTCTTCAGATGCGGTAAAAAATGCCGTTATGGAAGCAAATACGAACCGTCAGGTAGCCTGGTTCAATGTTGTAGAAGAGAGGGGCCGTGTTACTCAGGATGGGAAAATTGAGTTTCAGGTTACGGTTAAAATCGGCAGGAAACTTTCGGAATAAAGAACTTTCCGGTTGCAGGAAGTTAAGAATCAAGAAGCTACCAAAAGAGTTCGTTATACCTGGAACCCTTAGAGGAACTTCTTTTTTATGGCAGCATGTTAAAAAATATAAGGAGTAATTATGTTAAAAGAAGGTGATAAGGCACCTGAATTCTCATTGAAAGACAGGAGTGGAAATACCGTTTCTTTGCGTGATCTTCATGGAAAAAAGGTGGTCCTGTACTTTTATCCCAAAGACGATACCCCGGGCTGCACCAAGGAAGCCTGCAGTTTCAGGGATAATCTGCCGGAGTTTAGCAGGCTTAATGCCGTGGTGCTTGGCATAAGTGCTGACTCTGAAGAGTCGCACCAGAAGTTCGCCGATAAATATAACCTGCCTTTTACGCTGCTGAGTGACCCCGATAAAAAGGTAATTCAGGAATATGACGTCTGGAAGGAAAAAAATATGTACGGTAAAAAATCAATGGGAATTGAAAGAACAACATTTGTTATCGATGAAAACGGCAGAATCATGAGAGTTTTTCCAAAAGTAAAAGTCGATGGCCATGTTGAAGAGGTCATGGAGGTTATCGGCAGCAGAAAAGAATCTGTAAGCTGATTGTGGTTGGGAAAAGGGGGATGAAGCTTATTGCTTCACCCCTGATATTCTGCTAAAGAGCTTCAGAGTAAAAAACAGAAAGGTTATTAGAAATGTTATACGTTACCCGCAGGGAGGTATTCAGCGCTTCACACCGGTTGCACAATTCAAAGCTTGATGACGGGGAAAATAAAAGGATTTACGGTAAATGTAACAATGAATACGGCCACGGGCATAATTATGTCCTGGAAGTAGTAATTGCGGGCGAAATCGACCCCAATACCGGTTACGTTATTGATATTAAATGCCTTAAAGATATAATTTTAAGGAAGGTAGTTGATAAAGTAGACCATAAGCACTTAAATTACGAGGTGGATTTCCTGAAAGGAATAATACCTACAACAGAAAACCTGGCCGTTGCCATATGGAAGCAGTTATGCGCTGATATCCCTTCAGGCAGGCTTTTTTCAGTAAAACTTTACGAAACGGAAAATAATTATGTTGAATACAAAGGAGAATAAGCATATTAATCTGGATGTTGTAGAAGCCCAGGTGAAAATGTTACTTGAGGAATTGGGTGAGGATCCCGGCCGTGAAGGGCTCCTGAGAACGCCCCACCGGGTAGCCAAGGCATATGAATTCTTAACCCAGGGCTATAAAAAGGATATTAAAACAGTCCTCAACGGGGCTATTTTTGAGGAGCGGTATGATGAAATGGTGGTTGTAAAGGATATAGATTTCTTCAGTCTTTGTGAGCATCATCTGCTGCCTTTTTTCGGCAAGGTGCATGTTGCATACATCCCAAACGGAAAAATTGTAGGTTTGAGCAAAATACCCCGCATTGTTGAAGTGTTCTCGCGCAGATTGCAGGTACAGGAACGCATGACACAGGAGATAGCAGACACCATAAAGGAATATCTGGAGCCCAAGGGCGTAGCCGTCGTTTCTGAAGCCCGTCATATGTGCATGATGATGCGCGGTGTGGAAAAACAAAACTCTGCTGCTACGGCAAGCGCAATGCACGGGCTTTTTAAGGAGGATGCCCGTACAAGAGCTGAATTTCTGAATTTAATCTCGCATGCAAGATACTGATGGATAAAAAGAACTTGGTCGTCTGGGTGACCGGTGCAAGTTCAGGTATCGGTAGGTGCGCTGCTGTTGAATTTGCCCGCGATGGCTTTAAGACCGCTGTTTCCGCCAGAAGGGTAGAACAGCTGGAACTCCTCAGCCGGGAATTAAGCCCTGAAAACCTGCTGCTCCATATCTTCCCCTGCGATATCAGTACGCCTTCAAGCGTAAGTAATGCTTTAGATGAAATTACCTCCCGGATGGGGGAAGTGTCCTGCCTCATCAATAATGCCGGAGTAACATCCTTTAAGTCCGCAGAAGACAGTTCTTTAGACGAAATTAATGAGATTATTCGGACCAATCTTCTGGGTTCTGTCTACGCCATTAAAGCCGTCCTTCCGGGTATGATTAAAAGAAAGGAAGGGACTATTATAAATATCATTTCAACCGCTGCCCTTGAGGTTCTTCCAAACAGCAGCGCCTATTCGGCTTCCAAAGCGGGACTTAAAGCCTATACAGATGTCCTCAGGGAAGAGGTGAGGAAATATAATATAAGGATAATTGATATTTATCCCGGACCTGTAAGAACCGCAATGTGGCCCGGGGAAATGCTGAAAAAGCATGGTGCTAAAATGATGGATCCTGAGGAAGTAGCCCGCACTATATTATCGGTTTACAATCAGAATAAAACCCTTGTGACAGAGAAAATTATTATGAAACCAATTGGAGGAAGTATCTGATGAATGAGGAAAGGGAAGTATCAGTTGTAACAGGAGCAGGCCGCGGAATCGGTAAAGCAATAGCCCTCCGCCTTGCTCATGAGGGTCACGATGTTGCTGTATTCAGCCGGACTGAGAGGGAACTGCGCCAAGTTAAGGAAATGATTGAACTTACGGGCGCCGGCTGCATTTATTATACGGGAGATGTGGCTGATGAAAAATTTGTTAACTCCTCAGTCCAAAATATCTTAGAGCGGTATTCTAAAGTAGATCATTTAATAAATAACGCTGGGATAGGAATTTTTAAGAACTTAGTGGATTCTTCCCTGGAAGATTTTAGGCGCCAGATCGATACAAATCTTCTGGGAGCATACCTTTTTTCAAAGGCTGTTCTTCCTTCCATGATCAAAAGAAAATCGGGAACAATAATAAATATTGCCTCACTTGCAGGCAAAAATTCCATGGCTGGCGGTACAATGTACTCATCCACAAAGCATGCTCTTTTGGGACTTACGCGCTCGCTTATGCTGGAAGTAAGACAGTTCAATATCAGGGTTGCCGCAATCTGCCCGGGCTCTGTTGAATCGGAATTTGCCAGGGATTCAGCTTCAGACCCCCGCAGCACTTCAGGTATTCTGATGCCTGAAGATGTGGCAGAGACTGTCGTGAGCATACTTAAAATGCCCGTACGGGCTCTTATAAGTGAACTCGACCTCAGGCCTGCAAATCCTAAAAAATAAATGAAAGAAGAAATTTATTTGTATTTAGCCTTCAACCGGAATGGACTATTGTCTCTATCCGGCTCTGGATGTTTTCTTCAGATGCTTGTCCTCCTTAATCCATTTTATCCCATTCACCGGCCTGTCCTCATATATTGAATGTTGAGTAAATTTGTTATATTTGACTGATTATTCTGTAATGATTTATAGGAACCATATGAGAGTTGTTTCTACTCTTGCTTTTATTCTGGTTTTATTTGGAACAATATCATCTGCCCGGACTGAAAAGGGAGCCTATGCGGCGGCAGTTATTAAGAACGGTTCTATGATGGGTCAGAACAGCATAATTATCGGAGGAAGGGCCGGCTGGAAGTTATGCGGCAGCTTTTTTCTTGGGGGGGCTTTCTACAGCCTTGCAAATAAAATTGAAACTAAGGGGGTGGACCCCTTAAGCAGCCGGAAACTCCTGGCAGGGTTTAACTGCGGCGGGCTTGAAGTTGAATATTTTTATCCTTCTGACAGCTTTTTACACGGGTCTTTTATCCTTTTTATGGGCGGGGGCGGCCTTAAACCAAAAGCGCAGGATACCTCAATTCCTCATTCAAGCTACTACGGGCAAAGCCTGCTTATCTGGGAACCTCAGGTTAACCTGGAGGCGAACCTTACGAGTCTCCTGCACCTGGGACTAGGCGTGAGTTACAGGTTTGTAACAGGGGTGAATGACTTTATCGGCCTTCATAACAAGGACCTTAGCAGTATTAATTCACTTATTACTTTTAGGTTCGGCATCCATTAAATTTTCTTATTAATTACCGGATAACTAAATCTGTATCGGTGTTGAAAAATGTCGCTTTATCTGAAAAAATACGTACCTGAATACTTGTTTCTGTTTTTTCTGCTTTTCTACTGGCAGATTACCTTAAACGCCATTCCTGCTAAGGCCGGATCCCTGACCGAGGCTGACTCGTCATTTACAAATCCGGAATCTGCTCAGAAGCACCTTTCATTGAATGATTTTACATATGCCGGTGAAAGACGTTATACGCTGGATGGTTCACTGCCGCTTTCAGAGACAAAGATCAGGCCCCTTACCGCCTCGATAGTGGGGGGAATATATATCGGCGCCATAATCGGGCTCCACATAAACCAGCGCAACGCCTGGTGGAGCGGCAACCGCGGGGCGTTCCATTTTCAGGAGGACTGGTTCTCGGCTCTTCAGGTGGATAAGGCGGGGCACTCCTTCGGAGGCTATATAACTTCCTATGTTTTGAGTGAGGGACTTTTGGCCTCTGGAGTCAGCTATGACGCATCTGCCGTCTGGGGGAGTCTGCTTGCCCTGGGATATCAGACTTATGTTGAAACTGAGGACGGATTTGCCAAAAACTGGGGCTTTAGTCCTTCCGACTTTTATTTTGATGCCATCGGTGCCGGATTTTTCCTGGCTCAGCATTATAACCCGTTCCTGCAGAATATTACGCCAAAGTGGCAGTTTGTTCCTTCAGAATGGACCGGTAAACCGGTCATTTTGCGCCCGAGGACATTCATAGACGACTACAACAGTTCCACTTTCTGGTGGTCTGTGGATGTGTATAATATTTTAGGTGAGAATGAAAAGAAATACTGGCCTAAATGGCTTAATGTTGCCGTCGGCTACGGAGGTGACGCCATTGATGCAAACCCTGATCCAAACGGCCCTCCCGACCAGCTGTCCGTAAGACGCTACATACTGGGACTCGATCTTAATCTTGTCAGGCTTCTGCCCTCAGGCGGTTGGTTCTGGAATTGGGCAAGGCAGAGCCTGAACTATATAAAGCTTCCCGCACCTTCAGTGGAATTTACAGAAAAAGGAACGAAATTCTATATCCTTTATCCGTTCCGTTTCAACCTTGGAAACCTGCAGTTTTAATATCTCTAAATCTAAAAAGGGCGCCTAAGGTAAGCCTTCCGGCGCCCTGGAAAAATGTACTTAAATCCTTTGTTCAAAATTCATAATTTCTTACGGCACCATGGCGCCGCGTCCGGCCGTAAAGAGCGTGTACCAATCTTCTCTTGAAAGCTCAACATCGTCTGCCTCAGCGCAGGCCCTTATCCTTTCAGGATTTGTCGTTCCAACTATCGGCTGAATTTTTGCCGGATGCCTGAGTATCCAGGCTATGGCTATTGCCTCAGGGCTGACATTTTTATCCTGAGCCATTTGCTTTATTATGCGGTAAGTATTTTCAACTGTTTCACTATCCTCTGACGCAGGTTTTCCGGTCAGAAGCCCTTGTGCAAGCGGGCTCCAGGCCTGAATGGCAATATTGTTCAATCTGCAGTATTCCATTGTGCCTTCGCCCCGCACCTGGTGTGCAGGCTTCCTCTGGTTAGTGATAATTCCCGATTCAATCAGATCTGAATGCAGTATATTCAGTTCCATCTGGTTTACTACTAACGGCTGGCGTACATATTTTTTCAAAAGATCTATCTGCATGCCGGTGTGATTGCTTATTCCGAAATAGCGGACTTTCCCTTGCTCCTGAAGCCTGTCGAAAGCTTTGGCCACTTCTTCGGGTTCAACCAGAGCGTCGGGGCGGTGAAGAAGCAGTATGTCGAGGTGATCTGTTTTTAAGCGCTCAAGAATTTTTTCAACTGAATTAATTATGTGGTCATAACTGAAATCATATCTCTGGGGAAAGCCTTCTTTGGGGTCGTTAGAGAACCTGATACCGCACTTTGACTGCAAAATTATTTTGTCTCTTAAGCCCGGCACTTCCTTCCATATATATGAGAACGCCTCTTCAGATTTTCCCATTGTGTAAATATCAGCATGGTCGAAAAAGTTAATCCCTTCTTCCAGAGCTGTACGGATTGTAATAATTGCATTTTTCTTTGCCTCTTCATCCAAAGGTTCGTTATCCCATTTCCTGCCCATAGTCATGCATCCAAGCGCAATTCTTGTCGATTCAAGGTCTGTTCCCGGCAGTTTAAATTTTTTCATTTGGTTGTCCTTGTGATTTATTGAAAGGTATAATTAAAATTCAGAATGCATAATTAGAAATCTTTTTATATTTTAACGCAGTTGTTTTTATTTTTTCATGCAGCGCACAAATAGCCCTGCCTGAAACCTTTGCGGAATAAATTATACTGTAATGGAAACTCTAATATAACAAAATATATGAAATTAAGAGTTTTATCTTTTTTACTGCTGCTTCCCGTCCTGGCATTTCCTCAGGAATATTCATTTAAGCATTACTTTGAGCATGATAACTCGGTCAAATTGGCTACGTTTTCCATGTTTGAAGATAGCAGGGGATTCATGTGGTTTTGCATGAGCAAGGGAATGCATACTTTTGATGGTATTAAGATGAGGGATTTCGGTAATAATTCTGAACTTCTGAATAAGGCCGTACTTACTGGGATTCAGGATTCCAAAGATAACTTCTGGTTTGGGACTACGCGGGGCATCTGTAAATTTGACGGAACCAAAATTCAGAACTTTGAAAATCCAGGTAAAACCAACTCTCTTTTTGAGGATAAAAAGGGGAACTTGTGGGCTGCCTCAGATAAGGGACTCTTCAGGTTTTACAAAGGAAACTGGTCAAAGATTCCCTCACCCAAGGTTGGGCCCAATCTTATTCTCGTTAAAAATATAACTGAGGACTCGAAAGGTAACCTCTGGTTCATCACCCTCAACGGCATACTGGAATTCAACGGAAGCTCCTTCTCCTGGTTTTTTAAAGACAACATGGTAAATGGCTTAACCTGTGATAATAAAGACAACATCTGGTTTGCTACTAGAAATAATCTGGTCTTCTGGGACGGCAAAAGTTTTCACCCGCTGCTTCAGCTGAAGGAGTATGATATAAAAAATGTTTTCTCCATTAAATCTGACAGCCGCAGCAATTTGTGGCTCTCCACTAATAAAGGTCTTTTCAGGTACAGCAATCACAAGCTTATTCTTGTCCCTGTCACAAACGATTCTTATTATAAGAGCGTGTTCTCTGTCTATGAAAGCAATGACGGCGTACTCTGGGTAGGCACCCTTTCAGGAATTTGCACAATGACCCCCAAGGGCTACACAATTTATGATTCGGGTAAGGGGCTCGATATCAGCCGGGTAAATGGCATCACAGAAGACACTGCCGGCAACATTTGGCTTTACAGTATGAAAGGAGGATCGTGCATTTTTTCAGATTCTACTTCTACCCGGAAATTTCTTAAGGGGAAACTGGATCCATCAGACATTACCTCTATTTGCTCTTCCTCCGACGGATCACTCTGGTTAGGAACGAAAAAAAAAGGCAGCATCTACAGGCTCAAAAACGGAAAATTAACCAATATCACTCCATATCCCTATTATTCCATGGTCGACAAGATCCTGGAAGGACCGGAAGGCAATATATGGTGCCAGACTGGCAAAGGTATATATTATTTTGATGGTAAAAAAGTTTACAGTTATACAGAACCTAACATTGGTTACAAAATAATACTACTTGCATACACGGGCGGCAAAATCTGGCTGCTCAGCGACGGTTATCTCAGGAGTCATGATAATACTATAAAAATTCCCTCCAAATTTGAGGGCTCTGATGAAAAATTCTTTTACAAAGCAATTGTAGCAGACAATGAAGGAAACCTCTGGCTTGGTACAAAAGATGACGGGATTATTATATATAATCCTGGAAATAAATCATTTAAACGTATTACATCCCGTCAGGGACTATTAAATGATCAAATTGTCTCGTTATCCTTTGATAAGTATGGTAACCTGTGGATAGGTACAGGAACCGGCCTGAGTGAACTTAATGTAAAGGAATATAAACATTCCGGAAAGCTAATATTTAAGAATTTTGACCACGAAGACGGCTTTGATAAATGTAATAGAGGTGCCCTATACTGCGATAAAGAAGGTAATGTTTGGGTCGGCCTGAGGGATAAACTTGTTAAAATCAGTTCATGGGCGACAGCAGAAACTATTTTTGACCACCAGCCGGGAGTTTATATCTCAGATGTCGGTTTCATCTATGATACGACTAATGTATTTACATATTCCGAGGGCCGTGACCGTGTTACAGGCCTGCCCGAAAATCTCAGGCTGCCATACAACAAGAATTACCTGAAAATCTCCTTCGCAGGGATCGACTTCAG
>JBLNAZ010000105.1:0-6726 GCA_050259615.1 Syntrophomonadaceae bacterium
ATTTATGAAAGCAGGGGCTTTCTTCTTTTACTATTCTTACAAGCGCCTTCAGATTCTCCGGATCAACGTCCGGAAGAATACCGTGGCCCAGATTGAACACATGCCCCGGTCCTTCGCCGTACGACTTCAGTACGTCAACGGCCTTTTTGCGTATTACATCCTGAGAAGCATACAAAACACACGGATCCATATTTCCCTGAAGCGCAACTTTATCGCCCACAAGTTTTCTCACGCTGCTAAGGTCCATCGTCCAGTCAAGTCCCAGCACGTCTGCGCCGGTATTAGCAAGTTCATCCAGATTATAATGCACGCCCTTGGCAAAAACAATTACGGGCTCGTCTTTTTTCTTCAGTCCCGAAATAACCTTTGTAATATATTGTAATGAAAATTCCCTGAAATCTTCAGGTGAAAGAATTCCGCCCCATGTGTCAAAGATCTGCACGGCGTTTACGCCTGTTTCTATCTTGGCCGAAAGATAATCCGTTACTGCCCGTGTAATCATCTCCAGAAGCTCGTGCGCGAGTGCGGGATTATCATAAATCATTTTTTTAATCTGCGAGAAGTTCTTGGATCCTTTTCCTTCCACCATATAAGTAAGAAGCGTCCATGGCGATCCGCTGAAGCCGATTAGGGGAACCCTGCCGTTTAAGGCATCCTTAGTAACCTTTACTGCATCCAGAACGTATTTAAGATCCTTGTAGGGATCAATTACCTTTAAGCTTTTTGCGTCTTCACTCGAGCGTATTGGGTTATGGAAAATGGGGCCCTTGCCCTCGTGCATCTCCAGCGTCATTCCCATTGCCTCAGGTATTACAAGAATATCCGAGAAGATAATTGCAGCGTCCACACCAATAAGATCCACCGGCTGAAGCGTAACTTCGCTCGCCAGCTCCGGCGTTTTGCACATGGTCAGAAAGTCAGCTTTTTCTCTTACGGCCCTGTATTCCGGCAGGTATCTTCCCGCCTGACGCATCACCCATATGGGTGTCCTTTCAACTGCCTGTCTTCTGCAGGCTCTTAAAAATAGGTCGTTCTGTATCTTCAATAAATTATCTCCTCTATGGCTTTATGCTGTTTTGCTGATTAAATAATGATCTGTCACCGCTCTTAAAAGGCCTTCCATCGTATATTCTTTGGGAAGTATATCCACACTTAAACCCGACTTCTCAATCTCCGCCGCCGTAGTTGGACCAATGGCCGCAACAGCAAAATCCTTAAAGTATTTATTTACTTCTTTAACTTCCATTATGCCGAGGAAGTTTCTGAAGGATGAGGGACTTGTGAAAATGAACAGGTCGGGCTTTGAGCCGCTTAATTTTTCTTTATATATGCTTACGTTTTCACCTGAAGGAACGGCAACGTTATATGACGCGGCGGTTCTTACGTTTGCGCCCATCTGCCTTAAAGCTTCAGGAAGCAGTGTGCCCGCAATTGCAGAGCCGGGAATAAAAATGTTCTTTCCCTTAACGTCGCTTTCTTTAAGTTCTGCAATGAGTCCTTCGGCGCTGAACTCCTTTGGGACAAAGCTAACAGTAATTCCGTTCTTTTCGCACACCGCGGAAGTTTTCTTTCCAACTGCCATCACGCTTAGTTTTGAATAGTCCGCATTCAGGCCAAGCTCTGCACACCTTTTAACAAACGTCTTAACGGAATTTGACGAAGTGAAAATAATGATGTCGGTTTTGCTTAATTCACTTACCGCACGGTCGAAGTCCGTCCAGTCATCGGGCGGCACAACTTCAATAGTAGGGAAGAGTACAACATCTGCCCCGCAGTCGGTAAACATTGTAACCGGCTCTTTTGCATCCTCGCTGGCGCGTGTAATAACAATAGTTTTATTCTCCAGCGGAAGCCTTCTTTCCGTTCCGATGCTGAGCCCCTTCAGTATAAAATCAAAAAGCCTTTCCCTTTCTTCCGCAATTTCACCTTTTGAGTAGCTGCTTACAACAGCGCGGTTAACCGCGGCGTAAATGCTTCCAAGCACCACCTGCGCTGCAAAATCCGGGTCGGCCGTAAAGAAAACGTTTTCCTTTATGCCTTCACTAATAATATCCTTAAGCGTATCGTTCAGTTCGGTTTTTCTTTCCCTGAACTCTGAGCATGAAGAGGTTGCCGCGTTAAGGTTGTCTTTCTGGAACATGATAAAGAAGCACGAGTACTTTATCATGAACATATAATTGTGTATAACAAAAGAGTGCAGCGATTCTGCTGCGGTTGCCTCTTCCTTAATTCTTGTTTTAAGAGAGCTGATGAGGTTTGTCATCCTTGTGAGCATGATGGAAAAATACAGGTCCTCTTTGGAGGCAAAATAATTATAGAGCGTGCCCTTGGCTATAGAAGCCATTTTGGCAACATCCTCCATCATCACTTCGTGAAAGTTCTTTTCAGAAAAGAGGCGCGATGCGGCCTCAATAATTCTTTCACGCCTGTGGTTTTTCTTATCCGCTATTTTTTCCTTATCAGCCAAACGAAGAGTCTCTTATTTTAATCTTATGGTTTTATAAATCTCATCAAGTATTTCGCCTGCTCCGGCCTTAACAAGATTCTTTGCAAGCTGCTTGCCAGCCTTGACGCTGTCTTTTTTGCTTCCGCGAATCTTGCTCCTGAAAGTATGCGTACCGTCAATTGAACCCACATAACCATCCATATAAAGCCCGTTAGGCCTTACTTCTGCAAAGGCTCCGATAGGAACCTGGCATCCGCCCTGAAGCGCCTTTAAGAATGCGCGCTCTGCCATTGCGGCAATGTATGTTTCTTCATGGTGCACCGACTGGAGTATCTCTTCAACCATAGCGTTATCCTGATAGATCTCGAGGCCCAAAGCGCCCTGGCCCACGGCAGGAAGAATTTCTTCAGTTGGAATAATTGACGAAATATGTTTCTTTAAGCCCAGGCGCTCAACTCCCGCGCGGGCAAGTATAATTGCATCCCATTTGGATTCTTCAAATTTCTTTATGCGCGTTGGAACGTTGCCTCTCAGCTCTACAATTTTAATATCGGGACGCAAGCGCAAAAGCTGCGAGCGCCTTCTTAAAGATCCCGTTGCCACAACTGCGCCTTCTTTCAGGTCGAAAAGCGTTATTCCTTTTTTGCCCGCAATAAGAGCGTCTTCTACCGGGTGGCGCTTTGTAATTGCCGCTAGCTTAAGTCCCTCCGGAATATCCGTCTGCAGATCCTTCAGGCTGTGCACCGCAAGGTCAACGCTGCGCTTTAAGAGCTCAACTTCCAGCTCCTTGGTAAACAGGCCCTTGTCGCCTATTTTAGAAAGGGCAACGTCAAGTATCTTATCGCCCTTGGTTTTTATAAGACGGATTTCAACTTTAACCGACTTATTTTTCTTTTCAATTTCTCTTTTAATAAAATTCGACTGCCACAGAGCAAGCTCGCTGCCGCGTGATCCTATAATAATGGTTTGTTTTTTCAATTATTCCCTCTGATAAATTCAATTATAATATTAACTCTCGTCATCCAGGCCGAAGATGCTTCTTATAACGTTTACCTTCATAGCCGATTCCTGCGTATTGACGCCGTTTTCCGAGATCTTTTTCAGTTCCACCGTCGGCTGATGAAGAAGCTTATTAATAATGCGCTTTGTTACCATATCCAGCTTCTCAACGTCTTCGGGACTCAGTTTATTTTTAATTTTCTCAACTTCCTCCATGCGTATATCCTCAAAGAGCTGCCTTAAGGATTTAATTGTAGGAGTAACTTCAAGCGAGTTATACCAGCCGAAGAGGTTTACAAGCTCTTCCATTATAATGGTCTGCACCCTGGGCAGTTCGCCCTGGCGTTTCCTGACGTTCTGATCCACAATTATCTTAAGAGAATCTATATCGTGGTAAAAAACATTGTCCAGATCGCGCACTTTGGGGTCAATATCCCTCGGAATGGCAATATCCATAAGAATTGTGGAAGCGCTGCCCCTTTTCTTCATGGATTTCTTAACGTCGTCGTAGGTCAGTATGAGGTCGGGCGCGCTTGTAGCGCTGATAATTATGTCGTAATCCTGCAGGTAATCCCTGAAATTTGAGAAGGGAACAGAATCTGCATGAATTGAGGCGGCCAGCTTTTCGGCTTTCTCCATCGTCCTGTTTGTAACAGAAAGCCTGCCTATGCCCTTGTCTCTAAGATGCTTGGCTGCAATTTCGCCCGTTTCGCCGGTGCCGATTACAAGGGCCGACTTGCGGTTAAGTCCCGAAAAAATCTTCTCAATCAGCTGCACTGCGGCGTAGCTTACCGTAATAGCCCCGTCGCTTATAACGGTCTCGGTCTTTGCGCGCTTGCCCACTTTAATAGCCGAATCGAAGATCCTTTTCATTAAAAATCCGGCAAAATCGAACTCTTCCGATATCTGGAAGCTTTCTTTTACCTGCCCTAAAATCTGGTTATCGCCCAGAAGAAGAGAGTCTATGCCGGCCGAGACCCTGAAAAGGTGGTTTACAGCGCCGCAGGAGAAGTAATTCTGAAAGTTCTCCGCGGTTATTTTGCCCACGGGCTTCATTTCAACGAGGAATTTCTGCAGATCCTTAAAATTTGTGCGTGGATTTATAGGAAAACCGTAAATTTCCGTGCGGTTGCACGTGGAAATAATAAATCCCTCGCTGAAAAGATTTCCTTTAAGCTCCTTAAGGAAACCTTTAATTTCCTCGGTGCTCAGATGCAGGCTTTCCCTCAATTCAACGGGTGCTGTTCTGTGATTTATGCTAACTGCTAATAAATTCATAAGTAAGAATATTTTAATACAGCATTAAATTCTGGCCTCATCATCAATAAAATGAATGAAAACTCTTAGCCAGGAAATTTGTAAGCAGGATTGAAAAAATTGCAAGGCAGAATCCTGCTATAGAAAAAACAATTACCTTTTTGCCCCTCCAGCCGCCCACGGTTTTGCTTAAAATACCACCGCCGTACAAAGCCCATACAAAACCTGTAACAACCAGTTTCGGATCGAACCAGTTAAAATTTGGGAACGCTGAAGGCAGCCATACAGCCCCTATAATAATGGCTATTGTAAGGAGCACAAAACCTATGCAAACCGAATAATAGCTTAACTGTTCCAGCTTTTCCAGGCTGGGCAGGCGCTCGAAAATAAGTCCGAATTTATTCAGCTTGATCTCTTTATATAATATCCAGAAAAGCAGGCCGTAAACAGCGGAAATAGTAATGCCCGAATACCCCAATAGGGCGCTTATAACATGAAGCCCCAGCATGCGGTTGCGCAGAACCTCGCGGACTTCAATAAGATCCTGTATATATAAAGATGAAATGAGCTGAAAAATGAGGGAAAACACGATTATAAACAGCCCCGTACCTCTGATATCCGTCAGCAGTTCCAGAATAAAATAGCTGCAGCTGATGGCGAAAGCCAGGACGGTAAAAATCTCAAAAACATTAGTAATAGGGGGGTGGTTAAAATCAATTGTCCTTGCCAGCAGATAAAAAGTATGGCAAATAAGAGTAACAAAGAGAAAAATTCTTTTAGAATTAGCGAATTTGTTCTTTTCCTTTACAAAGTCATACAGATATACGAGGAATGTAAGGATATAGAGCACAGGTAGAAGAAAATTAAGTATCTTTACTGCAGAATACATATGCTTTTCTATAAAAAATGACTGATGGGTTCAAAAATAATAATTGTTTTTAACTTACGCAACTCAAAATTAGACCCACCGGTCAGTTTCAATTAAAAATTAAAAATTAAAAAGTGAAGGCAAATAAAAAGAAAGCTGAGCAGCTGTATGCGAGCAGACACCAGTACCGCGTTAGCGGTTACCTGTTTGTAGCAAGCGATATAAAAAAATATCATAGAACCGCCCATAGCGGTTCTATATTTTTCGATATCTGCAATTATGGCGGTTCGGATTAATAGATATGGAACCACTACGTGGTTCGGAATTGTATTGTGATCCGGTTTCTACAAATAGGCAACCGCTATCGCGGTATTAAATCCTGGCTGTGTATACCTGATCACCTTATCCTAAATCCTAGTCCTCGTCCTCCGCGGAGGACGGGATTAGAACTGCGTTAGCAGTTCCCTGTCTGTAGCCCAGGGTTTTTAACCCTGGGGAAAGGATATCAAAAAAAATAAGAACCGCCCATTGCGGTTCTATATCTGTTACATTCGCGGTTTTTAACCGCCTTCGGCGGATGGCTGTTCAATAAAAAAGCCCGCAAAAACGCGGGCTCCAAATGTTTTAACTTCGAACTTCGAACTTCGAACTTCGAACCTTGAACCTTGAACCTTGAACTTCGAACCTTGAACTTAATACCCTCTCTTCACTACCTTCTCAAAATCCGAATGTATCATCAGCTTCACCAGCTCCTCAAACTTCGTCTTCGGCTCCCAGCCGAGCTGACTTTTGGCCTTTGCGGCGTCTCCTATCAGCAGTTCAACTTCAGTGGGACGGTAATAACCCGGCGAAACCTCTACAACACACGTTCCGGGCCTGAGGGCCTCAGGGTTAAGTTTTAAGTTTTGAGTTTTAAGTGAAGAATCCAACATGGATGGATCAACTTTCTTTATTACACCTCTTTCATTCTCCTCATTGCCCTGCCAGTCAATTTCAATTCCAAGCTCACGGAAGGATAGATCCGTAAATTCACGCACCGTGTGTGTTTCACCAGTAGCCAAAACAAAATCCTCAGCCTTCTCATGCTGCAGAATTCTCCACATGCCTTCGCAGTACTCGGGAGCAAAACCCCAGTCGCGCTTGGCATTTAAGTTGC
>JBLNAZ010000106.1:0-3530 GCA_050259615.1 Syntrophomonadaceae bacterium
GCAGAAGTGATAAAGGCAAAGACGGCATTTACAGGAATAATTGTGTGGATACTGCTGGACATAATTTTATTCAGCAGGATGTTCTATATGATGGGTGATTTCTCAATGTTTGCAAGGATAATCATTTCGGCATTAATGATTGCACCCCTGGGATTTTTCATGGGAATCCCGTTTCCCAAAGGAAGTCTGAGGGTAAAGGAATTAGTTGACTGGGGTTTTGCGGTAAACGGCGCCGCATCCGTATTAGGTTCAGCTCTCATAATACTGGTTGCGATATCGTTTGGTTTTACCGTATCGCTTCTCATTGCAGGCCTTTTATATCTTGGAGCATACTTGCTGATATCAAAAGAGAAAGCGTGGGAAGGGTGATGAAGTAAGAAGAAAGCTGAGCAACCAGAATAACGCAATTACTAAGCCCCCACAAGGGGCGTAACATTTGTAGCCCGGGGTGTTGGAATCCCCGGATGGGGATGACGAACCCCGGGATAGCGCCCCCCCAACGCCCAAGCCCCGGCCAGGGGCGGCACATAAAGTAGAGAATAGTCCGCGCCCACGGTTTTCCTGTCTTGGTTGAATGATTTTCTCCGGATGATCTGGGGCTAAAACCCAAACGGGGAGAGGCGTATTTTACCTGGCCCCCGAGCTAAAGCACGGGGCTATTCAAAAAAAGAAAGCCCTCCGGGGAGGGCTTAAAAACTTCGAACCTCGAACTTTGAACTTCGAACCTATTTATTAAACTCCATCTCCACAACTTCCACATCCAGCCAACGGTAATCACCCGTCTTCAGCTTCCACGTTACACTGCTTTTGGCCGGAATCCTCATTCCCCCAAATTCCCTGTAACCATCCTTGTCTATTTCTATAAACCACTTCTCAAGCGTCGAGCCTTCTTTTCTAAAGAAATACCTCATCGCTTCAAAACTTACCAGGTCCCCTGCGGAATTAAACCTGTACACACCCGAGGCTTCAACACCCGCGTATGTCATCGTGGCTTTTGCACTTAATGAATCCACCTCTTCCCACTTGATGTAACTGCTTAAAACAGACGCCGGGAACCAGGTGATCTCTGCTAAAAACCTAAGCATCGCTCCCTGATCTATGTCTTTCCCCTTTACATCCACTACAGGCACAAGCGACATAACCTTTATCATCATCTGCCCGTGACCCTCATAATATTTGTCGCGCCCTGTCATATATAAAAAAGGATTTGCCTTCACATCCACTTTCCACAGAAATCCCGGCTTTTCAATAGTAAAATACTGCTCGGCCGTAAATGACCACCAGGCGCCGTCGGGACTTGTACGCATCTGTCCCGTCTGCTTTAAGCGTACCGTCTTAATGAGCTCCTTCCCGATCACATTCGAATGCCTGAGCCACTTCTGCACTACAGGCGGCAGACCTGTAATGTCTGCTTCTGTTATCGTTTCAGACTTAACCAGACTATGGGGCATAAAGGAAGAGAGCTCGCTATTAACCAGTTTATTGAAGCTCCAGTCGCCGTAAGCAATCAGGCACATTACAAGTATTATTACATTTGCTATGGTGCCGAACTTTGCATCGTGCCAGTATGTGATTATGAGCAGCTGCGAAATTACAAGACCGGCTGAGGCGGGAATCCACCACCAGTCCTGCTCCATAAGGTAAGAAAAAGCAGATACAGCAAATATTAAGCAGGTTATAAGCCAGAGAGCTCCTGCCGCTTTTGCAAGTCCCGCCGAAAGGGGAAAAATTGTTTTCCCCGTAAGCTCTTTGACTTCAGCAAGCTTCCATTCTTTCAGGAAGCCTAAAAGATGTATAACTCCATGAATGAATACTATAAATGAAAAAATAAACTTCAGCATTGTATCCCCTCAAAACAAAGATTTTTTCAGGGATAAAACTCCATATTTTTCCTGCTATAATCAAGCCTTTCTATTTAATTAGAAGCATCTTTTTTGCCGCGCGGAATTTGGTTGTTCCATTCAGCTCTTTTGCCTCCATTGAGTAGTAATATACTCCCGAGGCAATGCTGGAAGCATCAAAACTTACTTCATGAAATCCCGCCGCACTGAAGCCGTTTACCGCCTCTTTTACCATGCGCCCTAACATGTCATAAATTCTGAGGGTTACAAAAGCATCCTCTGGCAAAGAGAACCTGATGAGTGTGGCAGGATTAAAAGGATTCGGGTAGTTCTGCATTAACGAGAACTCCTGCGGCATAAGCTTCCTGCTTTCTTCCTCTATAAAGGCACTGCTCCCGATTAAAAGCTCGCATTCATTTAACTTTGCGTAAGAAGACAGCGTCAGATCTTCATTCTTTCTCATGTCGTACGATTTATTCAGCCTCTTATCAATCAGGCAAATTTCATAATCCTTGAAATTGTCCACACCCGCCCATTTAATCTTCAGGGCTCTTTCAGTGTTATTCTTAATCCTGATTGTAAACTTCTGCCCTTCACCAATTGCATTTCTATATTCAGTAAAAAGCTGTTTCCAGGCGGTGGACAGTTTATTGTCTATTATGCGCATTCCCGCCTCTTCAAAGTCCCCCGGAGGAGCCATCGCGTCCAGTGAGTCGTAATCATCAGAAGAGTTTTTATTCAGCCCCATTACCACCTGCGATTTAACTTCATCCTGGTCAAGAAGGCTCAGGGCAATTGAATTTTCAGTTAAAGGCGCAAGTTTACTCCCTCCGTTTTTTAGCAGGCGCGACGCCTGCAGGCTGGAATTCTGTACAGCGGATCTGTAAGGCAGTTTCAGCGTCTTTAGGTTCTGGCTGTTGTAGAAATAATATCCTTCGAAAGGCGACATAAGCTGCGCGTTAACAAAACCGCTGCCGCTAAAGCCAGATATATTTTCTGTTGCGGAATTCAATGCCTGAACGCCCGACCAGGGAATTGCTATATCGAAAGGGCTTGAGATGATATTCCACCCCGCATGATCCAGCGTAATGGAATATATGCCGCCGGCAGAAAGTGCTACAGTTTTGACTTCTCCAGTTAGACTGATGGTATTCCTGCTAAGTACCCAGAACCCCTTACCCGGGCCAAAATTAAAGGCCGCTGAGCCGTCGTACTCAACATAATAGTTTGCATCTTTCCCGTTGTCGTAATACATCGTCCAGTCCTTCTTCGCCTCGCCGGTAGCAAACTGTGAGAGTTTAAGCTGTGAGGATTCTCCCGGAAGTCCAATCATCCTGTAGCCTGACTTCTGAACAGACGCGAAAGCAAAAGTCTTACCAGCCAGTGATATGGATTGTGCGTACGAGGTAATCTTAAAGACCCGGTCTACCGTATCAAAAACCTGTGAGTTCTTATCCTTAATCCTGATCATGCATGATGAAGAGCTTACATCATTGGGCACATTCCACACAAAGCTTCCCTGCGAAGCCGGAATATCCTGCGCAATTGCAAGCCAGCTGCTGCCGTTGTCGGCGGAATACTCGATGCTGATGCGTGAAATGTTGCTGCTCGTCCATGTTATTGTGTATTGAATGGATCCCGTAATTTCTTCTCCGCCCGAGGGACTCGTGAGTTTTAATTCAGGACTCA
>JBLNAZ010000107.1:0-2715 GCA_050259615.1 Syntrophomonadaceae bacterium
AGACTTTCATGCCCGCTGCTGTCAACAGACTCTATGGCAAAAAAATAATTGTCCTTAGAATATGGAATAACGGCCTTTGTGCCGGTAACAAAAATCTTTTTCTGCCAGACAGGCTGATCTGTCTCGCGGATCAGTATATTATAGCCGGCCGGTTTTACGCCGCCCGGTTCTGTCCATTCAAGTTTGAAAAATTGGACAGTTCTTTTAAGTCAATAATTACTTTTTCAGGGGAGGCAGGTGCAAGTGCCAGGCTGGCAAGTGCGGCAAGGTTTAATCCTGCAATTTTGGCGGTATAGCCGTAATCAACAAATTCTGGCAGATCGCCATATTGAACTCCGTTATCGATTCTTGGATCCTGATGCTGATGGTTATAATTTTCATTCATCTCGCAGAACCTGACAGCTGTAAATCCCTCATTGTTGAATGGAGTGTGGTCACCTCCGCGCAGATACCGGTCTTTTCTGTATATCAATTTTACTTCAGTCTGATCAACATATATCTCGCCTATATCCTTGATATATCTGGCCAGCTGCCGCGACCGGCTGTCGTTCTCTCCTCCGGAATACTTACGGAATTTTGCCATCTCCTCAGTTTCAAAAGCGGGATCTCCCTCGCTAAAGACTCTTACGCGTATATTATCTCTTAAAGAGGTACCGTCTGAGAGGCTGTTGCCAACCATATCATTGTTAAACATAACTGTTACGTTCCAGTTGAGTCTCTTTGCTTTTTTCGCCAGAAAGGTTGAACCGTATAATCCCTGCTCTTCACCTGAAACAGCAGTAAAAATAATAGTGCAGGGGAATTTTCTTTTGGCCATAATTCTGGACAGCTCCATAACCAGCGCAACACCAGAGGCATCATCGTTTGCTCCCGGGGCGAATGAAGTAGAATCGAGCGCTGAGCCTGCCCTGGAATCGAGGTGAGCGCTGACAATAAAGACTCTGTCATCCCGGGCGTCCGTACCCTTCAGTGTTGCCATTACATTTCTTAGTTCTGTTCTCCGTGGAATTCTCCTTCCGTCGGGCTCAATAATAAATGTATCAAAACCGGCTTCAAGCCTGCCGCCGGATTCTTTTGCATATTTCTCAAATGCAGATTTCACCCATTCCTGAGCAGCTCTTAAGCCTTCATTCTGTCTTACAGACGGGCTCAATGTGTGCCGGGTTCTGAAACTCACCAGTTTTTCCACTGTGCTTTTAAGATTTCCTACAGAAATTTCCTTAATCATTTCACCGATTGCAGGGTCCTGAGCCGCTGAGTTCGGCTGTGCCGCCAGCTGGTAAAAAGGTGCAGTTATCAGAAAAATAACAGGCAGGATTTCCCAAATTTTCAAATTTCTCATATTGAGCTCTACTATTCTTTTAAGAATTATTTTCCCTGTGCCAATGCAGGAATAAGTACATCATTAATACACTATATTCAAACTTCCGTGGAGCATACTTAAATGCTATTTCGTCTCAGTTTGTTCCGGCCAAAATACTGCAGGTTTTGTTTTTCTATGTTTTTAAGAAAAATATAAAATCTTATCGTTTCTTCTTATGCCTAATATTATCATTCCGACGAAAACCATTATTGCTGCTGAATCTATTACTATATTATTAACTCCATCGATATCTTTTAGGAGAGTGCTGCCAAAAATAATAACCCAGCGGGCAAGTATAATGATTGCAATTATCCAGGCTGCAAATTTTACTTTTGATGAATCTTTATAAAATGCCATTATAAGAAAGGCAATTCCAAAAATTAAATTCTCAATTGTAATAATGTGCCAGACATAGAAAATTGTTGTTTTTGCGACTATCCCGAAATCAGCTGCCTCAGTCAAAGGTAAAACAGCAGCGTGCCCATTCAATGCATGTGTAATACTGAAAAGAATTGAAAGGATGCCAACGATTAGAAAATAAACATTGAATTTCATTTGATACCCTCCAATAATTATTAGCTGTAAAGCTTACAAATTATCCTTCAAATTTAATATTACGCAACTTATTTATCAAAACTTCATCATCTGATCTGATTAAATTATAAAATGATAACAATAAATCATAAAAACTTTTTGCTTAAATATTACTATTAAATGCTATATCTTGCAGATAAATATTAAAAGGGAAACAATTGCAATGGTCAGATATGCTGCATTCTTAAGGGCAATAAATGTGGGCGGGCATACCGTCAAAATGGATCAACTGCGCAGCCTTTTTGAGGAGATGGGGTTTCCAAATGTTAAAACATTCATTGCGAGCGGAAATATTGTTTTTGATTCCAACGGAAAAAATGTAAAAACACTTGAACAAAGAATTGAAAAGTCATTATATGAAGCTCTGGGCTACAACGTTGCGGTATTTATAAGGCCGCTACATGAACTCTCAGAAATTGCTGAATGCAGGCCATTTAAGGATGCTAGAGATGCAAGGGAAACGGGAGGAAGTTCGATCTATATTGGATTCTTAAAGGACGAGCCCGCTGAAGACTTGAAAAACAAACTTATATTATTACGAACGGAAAATGAGGAATTCAGCTTCAGCGGTAAAGAACTTTACTGGCTTTGCAGGATAAAATTCAGTGAGTCCGTTTTTTCCGGACCTTTGCTTGAAAAGACACTCGGAATGCAGATAACCCTGCGCAATTCAACAACAGTTAAAAAAATGGCTTCAAAATTTTCCTAAACTTTACTCTGATAAACGGATAAGGCGGAGAGACAGTCCCGATGGAGTT
>JBLNAZ010000108.1:0-7274 GCA_050259615.1 Syntrophomonadaceae bacterium
TTTCCTTGTTACTGAGGGTTGAGGCGTCAGTTGCTATGGTCCTGAAGGATCCATTATAGAATTCTGTCCAGCCGACAAAGTAAGTCTGAGAGCCCTGGCTTATTTGGGGGCTGAAGACCTCTCCGCTGTATTTTCTGAGGTACGGCATCCAGGATAGGTTATCGGGGCAGCATGAAGAGATGCTGTATGTTCCGCCTCCGTAATAGCTCGGTCGGTAGCCCTTGAAGGCAAGGCGCGCCGTGCCGTCGCTGACCCCGATCATTGAAGGCGCGTAGCAGCGGGTGTAGCTGGTGGATTTTGAGACATTTACGGTATCAAGAAGATTCATCCCATAGAATCCGTCATTAGGCTCTTCCCCCTGAAGCCATATGAAATTAAATTTGGCATACTGAATTGAGCTTGTTGAAGTCCCGTTCTGCTGCCAGGCAATGTGGTACTTGTCCGTATAATTTCTATCGGCAGCAAGAGAGAATGCGCCGGTATTCTGGTTAGTTCCCGTGATAAAGCCCGAAGTATATTCCGAAGACAATCCGTTATATGTATCGAGAATGAGGTAGTGAACATCAAGGCCTTTGAAGTAAGAGTCGTTTCTTCTTATTGCAATTACGGCAAAGCTGTTGTCCTTTACTGCAATTTCGGGATAGATATCTTCGCTATACTGGCCATAGCTCTGGAAAGGGATGTCATTTTCCCTTTTAATGGGATTTCCGCCAGAAAGGAGGCAAAGTCTTACGACGTAATTAGAGCCGGACTGTTCCTGCCAGACTACAGCGACTGTATTGCCTAAATAGTCCAATGCGGGGTGTTTAGCCACGGTATAGCTGCCTGTGCCCGTAATCTGTCCCGTAGCCTTGTTAAAAACGTAGTCCGTATTAAGGGGTTTTCCATTATTCTGCAATGTCCAAGTAGTGCCCCCGTCGGTGCTTCTTTCATACCAGATTTTACCCATGCTTTCATAGACCAGGTGGTAGTATCCGTCATTGGGAGTACGGATAAATTTTCTCTGGCTGGAGTTGGAGAAAGCAGCTTGGGTGTTTGAAAGCTGAGTACCTTTGTAGTTTGCGAGGACTTCAGAGTTATTGGCTGTAAATACTACGGGTGTTTCGGTAACCATGGGGTATGAGATTGTGGCATTTGAAGCCGTCCAGTTTTGGAAATAGAATTTGTGGGTTTTACCCGTCTGGGGCATACTTGCATCGAATGTCGGTTTTGCAAGAACTGAGTAATGATTCAGGTTGTTTCTGGATTGATTCAGCAATACGCCCTTAAACTTCGTGCTGCCGATATCCTGAGTAAAAGGGGAAGAGTAGGAGTGCCATATTGCGCCAGTTCCCCTGTTTTTTAAGCCCTTGGGATCAGAGTAGTCATCCCTCAGCCAGGGATCTTTGAAGCTAATAACATCTCCAGTAACTGAAGATACGCCTTCAAGAGCATTTTTAATTGTGGCTGTGCCGATTTGACTAAATCTGGAAACAATTAATTTAGTTGTGCTATCAATTTGAAATGCATTATGATTAATTACTTTTTCAAAATCATTCCATTTATTGAATTTCTCATCAGCAACGGTGGCCTTATTGGTATCAGCCCTTAAATATTCTGTAGCACCAACTTCAAAGGAATATGTAGTTCCGGTTACACGGTCAATGAAAGAATTTCCTTCATAATGACCTACATTTCCGTACCCTGCTCCGGTACTCAGAATCTGCATAACCGTAACAGACTGATGCGGCAGTTTGTAGTAGATCTTTATTTCAACATAGCCGGTCCCGATATAAAAATATCTGTCCTCATAAACATTTTCAGCACCTGACATTATTCCAAGAACAAACCTGTTCTCAGGAAGAGACTTTTTCACCGCATCGCAAAGCTTTGGCATATCATTATAGATATAAGAGGGTGGACTGGGAATTGAGCCGAATTCACCAGGTAATAAGTCAGATTTCTCTAAGATCATATTTTCATTAGTGAACAGGTTCCAAATGTTAGCCCAATTTGCATTTGAGAGGCTAATATCTGCAGGAATTCTGAAGAATTGTGCAGACAGGTCAAAGCTACCCGAAACTTTAGAATATATATATTTAATTCTGACCGAATCAATAGTTACATTGTCCGGAATCACATTATCCGGAATATCCCATTGATATAAAGCACGGTAGCAGGTTCCGGTCATCTTTCCAACCGCTGTCATTTGATTAGCAGGCAGGAGCCCCATGCTTGTTGTAGCACCATTACTTCCTGTTTTGAACAGACTTGTTCTGAAGTTATTTAACAGGGGGCCGATGCTGTATTGCTGAGGGTAAAATTTACAGCTGTAAGCAAGTAAGAACAGTACAATAAGAATTGATTTGGTTTTCATTTGACCACCTATTTTTATTTTGGAGAGAAATATTTAGCATTATGGCTTGAAAATAGGCGCTTAAATTCGCAGTTAGGTGAATTTAGATGGTGTAAGAAAAACTGTCTTTCTATCTTGAAAATGGCGGTCCCCTTTGCATTTTATTTACCTCTTTAAGTTTTGACAGATTAACAATTATTTACCTTTGCCCTAATACTATAACCGAAGAGCCTCCAGTAGTACCTACAGCACATATTGTATTTCCTTTTATATCCACCCCCATCATATCCCCATTGAAATACTCCACTCCATTCCCTAAGTAAGCTTTCCATGTTTTTCCGTTGAAGTGGCATATGTCGCCAAACGAGCCGGCAAGAACAATGTCGTTAAGACCATTTCCTTTTACCTCGTTCGACCAGTACCGGGTAAATGATCTTGAAAAGAATTTCCACTTTTCTGTCCCACTTTTCAGGTTTTTTACGAAATGCCCGTCTCCGGTGATATAGACTTTATTCATGTCCTTGAACCACACAGAGCAGAGACTGTGTGTCAGGCCATCTGTTGGAAGTTCAGCCACATTACCATTCCTGATTTGTAGTACTTTGGGATCATCCCGGGTAAAAGTATTTGAAGCAACACAAAGGACTATCTCTTCACCTGTAATTGGATCCCTGCTTCCCCATACAGCCTGGATAGGAAGATCAGTACCGCTCTCAATCTTATTCCATTTGTCTCCTGTATAGTGGTAGATTGCTCCATGATAGCCTACGGCATAGATATTTTTTTCATCTGAGCCCCATATGTCAAGTACTGACCCATTGAAGGACTCGTCCTGCATGAACTGGGCTTTCTCCTCAAACTTCTTTCCGTCCCATTTCATGAGCGCTCCATATGAAGCGAAGTAGACGTTATCAGGTCCAAAGGCTATTACGCTGCTTAACCAGCTTGGATACAAGGGGCTCATCCATGTGTCCCTGCAGGGGACTTTTACCTGCTTCCATTCCTTTCCGTCCCAGTGCACGGCACCAACAGGCTCTGTATCATCTTTACCTTCGGGGAGATTCATGTACATGTCCCCCACTGCCCAAATATCATTCTCATTTATTATAGCTACATCCCGAAGACCACTTGAGCGGTTACAGACAACAAATCTCCTGAAATGAAAGTCATGGCTCGTTGTGTCCATTGTTGTGAGGTTTATTTCTTCTGAATAGGAATTTGTCTTTGAGGTGCTAATAACTGCTCTGTAGGTGTATTGCTTTCCGGGAGTGAGTGAGTCCTCACAGATGAGTGTGTCTTTTCCATGAATGCTGAAAGAAAGAGTTATTCTTCCGTCTCTTTGAAGTAAAATAATGTCATTGGGATTTGCAGCTTCAGCCTTAATCCTCAGCCAGGCTTCTGTGGATGAGACCCCTTCTGCCTGAACTGAGAACGATCCTTCATGCTTGAGTTTTTCGGGATCATTTACTTTGCAGCCTAAAATTAAACTCATGAGGAAAATGCAGATGATAAAATCAGCTAAACTATGCATAAGAGGATTCTCCTTTCATGTAAAAACAATTCAAAAGAATACGGCCTGCGCTTGATAAGTTACTTTGAATCTTACAGAGGCAACGAGGCATATATATGCCCAGTGTCTGTTTATCTGATCTGAGGCCGTTTCCGGAAAGGAGATTTTAATGGGTGAACGCTCTAAAGAAGTATTTCTGCCTGTACGTGTTCTAAAGTGTGCTGTCTAAAGTTTGCTTAATGCGCTGCAGCTTGCTGTTAAGAATAGTCTCTTCTTCTAACTGAAGCATAATTTAATACAATTCTAAAAGTCTGTCAATCAGTATAAATACTGAGGGGTCAGTATTTATACTGAGTTTAAAAGTATACACTTTTTATATTCTGAACTTCACTATTCGAATTTGGCTTAAAAACAAACTATTTTAGGGATCAGTAATTTTGCTGAAAGGCTTTTATAGAAAAATATTTTTGATTTTTTTTTATAAAAAGAGGATTTTTTTTGTTTGCGGGCGTTTTTCAGACGGTTTATGGGAGGAAATCCGTCCTCCGCGGGGTTTGCGCGTCAAGCTAAGAAATGCTAAGATTTCCTTTTTCATGGAATAAAGTTAATAAACTCAAAAGCAAATGGCGATGGATATTCATAGAATTCCGGAGGAATGAATTGTCTGTAGAAAAAGGATGTCTCCCAAAACATTTTAGAGTCCTGGAAGGGCGACTTGTTTAATGGGAAAACAATCCGGGGGTTCAGTCGCCCCCGTCCGGGGGCTTCCTCACCCCCGGCTATAGACAGAGCGCACCTTCGGTGCTTGATAAGTGCGTTATGCCAGATGCTCAGCTTTCACAAATAAATTCTCATGAAAAAAATTATAAATTAAGTTGACGCGCAAATCCGCGGGGAATCGAGGAATGTGTCGCTCCTCTGGAGCTCCGGGGGTTGTGGGGATTTGATACCCAGGGTTCCTGCGTCCGCCGCCGCGGACTTGCAACCCTGGGCTACAAACAGGAAACGGCTACGCCGTTTTTATTGTGTGTAATCCAAAATGCACACATTGCCTTGACCTTATTTCATAATTCTTAGGTTGACGCACAAGTCCTGAGTATGACCCCTTCGGGGCTTAATAAATGCACGCCCGCCGGCAGGCGTGGCGTAATTCTACATGATCGGCTTTCACCTTTTTTAACTCCTGAATATAGGCAAAAAACCGGTACTAACTTGTGTATACACCGTAGGGCTAAAGGCCGTGGCTATTCATATCTAATTTTTTTATAATTATTTCCGCTATCCTCTCGGCGGCGTGACCGTCCCAGAGCGGGGGGATGGTGCCGGATTTCTTCTTTCCTTCAAGGACTTCCAGGGCTGTCTTTTCTACTTTGTCCAAGTCGGTTCCGATCAGCTGGTTTGTCCCTAATTCTACTGTAATGGGTCTTTCTGTGTTGTCTCTGACTGTTATGCACTGGACTCCCATGTATGTGGATTCTTCCTGTATGCCGCCTGAGTCTGTTATTATCAGCTCTGCATTCTTTGTGAGACTTAGGAAATCTATGTAGCCTATGGGATCTGTAAGGATTACATTTTCACTTAACGAGCCATCAAGACCGAAGCGCTGCATGTTGTTCTTCGTCCTTGGATGAATGGGAAATATGAGCTTGCGCTTTTCTGAGACTGTATTTAAGAGATGAATGAGTTTCTCAAGGTATTCTTTTGAATCCACGTTGCTTGGACGGTGCAGCGTAACAAGTATGTAATTCCCCTTTTCCAGATTGTAGCATTCCAATGCCTCTGAGGCATCGGCCTTCGGGAGGTAGTTTATGAGGCTGTCTATCATTACATTGCCCGTAAAGAAGACCTTAGAATCAGATACGCCTTCATGCATGAGGTTTTCCAGACCGCTTTTTTCTGTTACAAAAAGGAAGTCGGAAATGGCATCTGTAAGAAGGCGGTTTATTTCCTCGGGCATCTGGCGGTCATTGCTCCTTAAGCCCGCCTCCACGTGAGCCACCTTAATGTGAAGCTTTGAGGCCACAAGGCTGCACGCAATGGTTGAATTTACGTCGCCTACTACTATAACCAGGTCGGGCTTTTCCTCTAAAAGAACCTTCTCAAACTCCACCATCACGCGGGCCGTCTGTTCTGCATGAGAGCCGCTTCCAATTCCTAAATAAAAGTGAGGCTTCGGGAGCTCAAGATCGTTAAAGAACACTTTCGACATCTTTTCATCGTAATGCTGACCCGTATGGCAGACGAGGTGCTCTATTTCTCCATTATATTTCTTAAACGCCTTGTGAAGCGGTGCTACTTTCATGAAATTAGGCCTTGCGCCTACTACTGATATGATCTTCTTCAAAGTTCAATCTCCTGAAAATTGTTAAAGAATAGAAAGAAATGCGAAGGGGTTATCCAAATGAGATA
This sequence comes from Syntrophomonadaceae bacterium, assembly GCA_050259615.1. GTDB lineage: Bacteria > Bacteroidota > Ignavibacteria > Ignavibacteriales > SURF-24 > JAAXKN01. Next base: position 6,255 of record JBLNAZ010000108.1, read on the forward strand.
TAATATCAGCTTTGCCGCACCCCTCTATCTATATTATAATAAGAAATTGAGGCCGATTCAAAAATTAATGACGGGTTTGCGTTGATTCTTTGAATTTGTTTAATTTAGTTTGTTATTCTATTTAATTTTCTATCTAATTATAGGCTTTGGCATGAACGGTAAGAAGATATATATTGCAGGACACCGCGGAATGGTGGGTTCGGCAATCCACAGAAAGTATGCGGCAGAGGGATTCAGTAATATTGTAACGAGGGATTTCAGCGAACTGAATCTTATACGGCAGGATGAAGTTGAAAGGTTTTTTGAAAAGGAAAAGCCTGAACAGGTAATTGTTGCCGCGGCAAAGGTGGGGGGCATTCTGGCCAATAACACTTACCGGGCGCAGTTTATTTATGAAAACCTAATGATTGAAGCCAATATAATTCATGCGGCGTATAAGTACGGGGCTGAAAAGCTTCTGTTTTTAGGAAGCTCGTGCATTTATCCCAAGCTTGCACCGCAGCCTTTGAAGGAGGAGCATCTTCTTACGGGTCTGCTTGAATATACAAATGAGCCATACGCAATTGCAAAGATTGCGGGCATAAAGCTGTGCGAGAGCTATTACAGGCAGTACGCGTCTAATTTTATTTCCGTTATGCCAACGAATCTCTACGGTCCTTTTGACAATTATGATCTTAAGACGTCTCACGTACTTCCGGCGCTGATAAGGAAATTTCACGAAGCAAAGGTAAATAACAGTGAAGAAGTGGAAGTCTGGGGAACGGGAACGCCTAAGCGGGAATTTCTTTATGTTGACGATCTGGCCGATGCATGTTTTTATGTAATGCAGAATGTTAATGCACCGGATTTATACGAGAATGGGATTTCGCACATAAATATAGGTACGGGAGAGGATCTGACGATTGCGGAACTTGTTTCCACAATTGCAGAGACGGTAGGATTTAAGGGAAAGATAAAGTACGACACTACAAAGCCCGACGGCACGCCGAGAAAGCTGATGGATATTTCACGCCTGCACGG
>JBLNAZ010000109.1:0-9157 GCA_050259615.1 Syntrophomonadaceae bacterium
TGTCCAGCTCATTTTTCTCATTAGTCTTCGGGATATTTATCACGAGGTCTATTTTGCCTTCCGAAAGGTAGGTTACTATGTTCGGTTCAATGTTGTCATAAGGCCTGTAGAGCACTTCGGCTTCCATACCGTTTTCCTTCAGAAAGTCTGCCGTACCTTTTGTAGCATAAAACTTAAGTCCGCGGTCGTAGAGCATTCTTATGCTGTCAAGAAGTTCAGCCTTGTCCTTTAATGTTCCGGTTGAAAGCATTACGGCTTTCTTAGGCTCGCGGTATCCCGTTGAAAGTGAGCTCTTAAGGAAAGCCTCGTTAAAGTCGTCACCCAGGCAGGCAACTTCTCCTGTAGACGACATTTCAACGCCCTGAACGGGGTCTGAACCCTTAAGGCGTGTAAACGAGAACTGCGATGCCTTTACGCCTACATAATCCAGATCGAAAGAAGAGCGGTCAATTCTGTTGACCCTTTCGCCCATGATGAGTTTTGTGGCAATATCAATAAAGTTAATTTTCAGCACCTTCGAAACGAACGGAAAACTGCGCGATGCCCTGAGGTTGCATTCAATTACTTTCACATCGTTGTCTTTTGCAATGAACTGAATGTTGAATGGTCCCGTAATCTCCAGCGCCTCGGCAATCTGCTTGGTTATGATCTTTACGCGGCGCATCGTTTCAAGATACGTCCTCTGCGGCGGAAGCACCAGTGTTGCATCACCCGAGTGCACGCCGGCATTCTCAACGTGCTCGGAAATTGCGTAGCAGAAGACTTCGCCCTGGTCGGCCACGGCATCAGCTTCAATTTCACGCGCACCCGTAATGAATTTACTTATTACAACAGGGTGCTCCTTGCTGATCTCAGAGGCCTTGTTGAGATAGAACTCGAGCTCATCTTCATCAAGCACAATGCTCATTGCAGCACCGCTTAAAACGTAACTGGGCCTGATGAGTACGGGGTATTCTACTCTTGATGCAAATTCCTTTGCATCTTTAAGATCCGTCAGCTCGCTCCACTGAGGCTGATCCACCTTCAGGTCGTCAAGAATCTGCGAGAACTTATGCCTGTTCTCGGCATTATCTATCTGGCTTGGGGATGTGCCTAAGATTTTAACTCCTGCGTTGTGCAGCTTAACCGAGAGGTTATTCGGTATCTGGCCTCCCATGGATACAATTACACCCTTTGGGTTTTCCTTTTCGTATATATCAAGCACGCGTTCAAAAGTAAGCTCTTCAAAATAAAGCTTGTCGCATATGTCGTAATCGGTGCTTACGGTCTCGGGATTGCAGTTGATCATAATTGTGCCGTAGTCAAGCTTGTTCAGTGTCTGAACCGAGTTAACACAGCACCAGTCGAACTCAACTGAAGATCCTATACGGTAGGCGCCGCTTCCAAGAACAACAATCTGGTCGCTTTCACCTGTTTTAATGTCGTCTTCCTGCCCGTTATAAGTCATATACAGGTAATTTGTCTTTGCCGGGTATTCGGCTGCAAGCGTATCGATCTGTTTTACAACAGGATTAATGTTAAGCTCCTGTCTTTTTCTGCGGACAGTGAGTTCTTCTTCTTTTATAATGAGGCCGATCTGTTTATCGGAGAATCCCTTCTGCTTGGCTTCACGTAAGAGCTCTTCAGAAACTTTTGAAAGTTTCTTCTTTGAGAGTTCCTTTTCAACATCCACAATGTTCTTCATCTTGTAAAGGAACCAGGGAGTGATCTTTGAAAGCTCATGAATTTTTTCAACGGAATATCCCAGCTGGAGTGCCCTTGCAATTGCAAACATTCTCTTATCCGTGGGGGCTTCAATTGCCTTATCCAGGTCGCCCAGCTCAATCTCATTGCATACAAAGCCGTTCATTCCAACGTCCAGCATGCGTATTGCCTTCTGGAGCACTTCCTCAAAGCTGCGGCCTATGGACATAACCTCGCCTACGGATTTCATTTCACTTCCCAGAAGTGTTGAAACCTGGCTGAACTTCTGAAGATCCCAGCGCGGAAATTTAAGCGTAACATAGTCCAGTGCAGGTTCAAAGCAGGCGCTGGTTTCCTGTGTTATAATATTTTCAACTTCGTTCAGCGCATAGCCTAAAGCGAGCTTTGTGGCTATAAAAGCCAGCGGATATCCTGTTGCCTTGCTGGCCAGGGCGCTCGACCGGCTGAGGCGTGCGTTTACTTCAATAATTCTGTAGTCGTCCGAATTGGGATCAAGCGCGTACTGTATGTTGCATTCGCCTATAATTCCCAAGTGGCGTATAAGCTTAATTCCTATTGAGCGGAGCTTGAAATTTTCCTTTGCAGAAAGCGTCTGAACCGGAGCAGCAACAATACTGTCGCCCGTATGAATTCCCATCGGGTCGATATTTTCCATAGAGCAGATTGTAATGCAGTTGTTGTAACGGTCGCGCACTATTTCGTATTCCACTTCCTTCCAGCCGTAGAGGGATTCCTCGAGGAGGATCTGGCTGGTGAAGGAAAAAGCCCTTTTGGCCTTCTCGGCAAGTTCCTCTTTATTTTTTACGATGCCCGAACCAAGCCCGCCAAGAGCGTAGGCAATTCTAACCATGAGGGGGTACCCGATCTCTTCGGCAGCGGTAAAAGTTTCTTCGTATGAATTAACAGTCCGGCTCTTAGCTACTTTAAGGCCTATTTCAGTTACCTTGTTTCCAAAAAGCAGGCGGTCCTCTGTATTCTTAATTGCTTCCACCTGCGTTCCAAGCACCTTCACGTTGTACTTATCCAGAATGCCTTTTTCATAAAGCTCAACGCCCACATTCAGGGCCGTCTGACCTCCGAAGCCTAAAAGAATGCTGTCGGGCTGTTCCTTCTTAATGATCTTCTCCACAAATTCAGACTTGATCGGAAGGAAATAAACCTTATCTGCAAACTGCTCGGATGTCTGTATGGTTGCTATATTCGGGTTAATGAGTACCGTAACCACGCCGTCTTCTTTAAGGGCCTTTATGGCCTGGCTGCCTGAGTAATCGAATTCTCCCGCCTGGCCGATCTGCAGTGCGCCGGAGCCGAGTATTAAAACTTTATTTGCTTTTCTTTTTATAATCATTTCAATGACCTCACAAACATATCAAAAATGAATTCCGAATCATCGGGTCCCGGGGAAGCCTCGGGATGGAACTGGGCTCCGAATATCGGTTTGGAAATGTGAATAATGCCCTCATTGGTCCCGTCGTTATCGTTATTGAACCATTCACGCCAGTCCTCGGGCAAAGTTTCAGTATTGATTGCATAACCGTGGTTCTGGCTTGTTATATAGCATCTTCTGGTGCCCGCCTCGTTGCAGGGCTGGTTATGGCCGCGGTGGCCGTATTTAAGCTTATATGTATCGGCTCCGGCAGCAAGGGCAAGTATCTGGCTTCCGAGGCAGATGCCCAGTATCGGGCGGCCGCTCTGCATCTCTTTTCTGGTATTTTCAATTGTGACTTTGCACATCTTGGGATCCCCGGGTCCGTTCGAAATCACCACACCGTCGGCGGCTTCCTTTGTAAAATCGTAGTCGTAAGGCACTCTCATTACCGAAATATCCCTTTTAAGGAATGCCTGGAATATGTTATTCTTTGCGCCGCAGTCAACAACCACAATTTTCTTCTGGCTTTTGGCGTAGAAAACCGGTTCTTTAACGCTTACCTCGCCTACAAGGTTGGACTGGTTGGGATCCTCAAAATCCTGCTCTTCTCCCATTTCTGTTACAATCCTGCCCAGCATGGTTCCTTTTTCGCGGAGCTTTCTTGTAAGCATTCTTGTATCAATGCCGTAGATGCCGGGAATGTCCTGCTCACACATCCAGTCGGAAAGCGACCTTGAGGCGTTCCAGTGAGAATAGTTTTCAGAATAGTCGGAAACGATAAGCCCCCTGATGTGAATCTCTTCAGACTCAAAATGCTTTAAGAGGTTATTCTCCCTTGTATCATCCGGCACGCCGTAGTTGCCTATAAGGGGATAAGTGCAGACGAGTATCTGTCCGCGGTAGGATGGATCTGTCATGGTCTCGGGGTAGCCCACCATGCCGGTATTGAAGACCACTTCGCCCGTGGAATTCTTAAGGCATCCGAAGGAGTATCCCGGAAATTCCGATCCGTCCTGAAGCACAAGTTTAACTTTTACTTTATTTTTCATTTATATGATTGCTTAGTTATAAAAAATCTTTCATAGCAGAAAACAGAACTAAAAGATGTTAAGTTAAATTCCGTCCATGAAGTTCCTTTTAGCCGTAATCTATTGTTTAAATCCAATTGAGGACTGAATAATTATGCAAAATGTCAAAAAAAAAGCCACTTCGAAAAGCGGCTTCTTTAAAAAAAATATTTTCCTTCACCCTGTGAAGTATTTACCCCGGGCCCCTGTATAGAGGGGAAAAAATAAGCTTCCGGAAAATTCCTTATGTAAAATTCCTTCGTATTTCTATAAAAGTTTATTTCCAATATCCTTACTGCCGGTTAAAATTTATGCAAAAATCTGACATTTAATATAAATAAAACGCCGCATATTATCAACGAAACAATGCATGTGGCTTTCATTTTGCACTGAAGCACCAGGGCTTAAAACGGGCTGCCCTTGGCTTAAGTCTGTTCAGGCTCAATTGCAGCCTTTACAACAGCTCTGAATTTGAAGATTAAATAAAAGAGAAGCGTCGTTAAGGTTTTACAAGCCTGAAGGAGAGTTTCGGGCTCTCTTCCTTAATGAAGCAAAACAGAATGCCAAGGATTATCTGGAAACCGGTAATGAAATTAAAATTAACTATACCTGCGTGCAATTCGAATATCAGGTTTATAAACTTGAGCAGCAGTGATATTTCGTACGTAAGCAGCAATAAATGAAAAAGCTGGATTCTTCCATTTTCATAAACATAAGTAATAATGTACTTGAAGAGTATATATACTATCGTTATGTGTATAAGACCGAGCAGGATTATCTGGTCTGAAACCGGCAGGAAATATATTGCAGCTATATATAAAATAAGAGCAGGAATGAGATAAGGAAGCCTCAAATACCTGTTCTGCTGCGGAAGCGAAAATAAAAGGCCTGCCGAGAATAAAACAAACAGGGGAGTGGACCATTCAAGTTTAAGATAGTGAAATGTTATTGATATCGGATCGGAAAGGGCAATTATCAGGAAATAATAAAAAAACCTGCCCCTGAATTGTCTCAGGGGTGGAAAAATCCAAACGAGAGTAGATAAAAAAATTATCAGCCTGGGAATAGTCATATTAAAAACCGCAATTAGGAGGACATTCCGACGAAAAATCCATAGTGCTTTCGGCGTATGAAACGGTAATTACGTCCGTTCTTTTTTCAACATGTACTTTATCTTCGTTTCCTCTGCTGAGCAGGTCCCTGACAACCGAAACGCCGAATACCCTGAATATTTCAGTAGGAAAAGAATTTTTCATCTGCCCATAATTAAATATCAGCTTCTTTTTGCCGTCAGTAATGTAAAGATCGTCAGTGTCGTAATTAAACATAATTCGGTCGCCCGCCTTATCCAGAAGCGCCCGTACTGCATTAACGTCTATATCAAATTTCTTCAGCACGGGTCCGAACATCTGATCGGCCTCTGCCTTTGTGAAGATTTTTCCCTGCGCTGAAAGAAGCCCCGGGGCAAAAAATATAAAAAATGAGAACAATATTAAAGTTTTTTGTATTAAGTTTTTCATATCTAATCCGATTTTATAAAAATATTTTAAAAATACATAGCTGTCTGCCGCATAACATATTAATGCAGAGAGCCGAAATATATAGGGGATTAATAAACAAAAAGAAATCTTCAAAATCCCGTTTCAAAGTTAAACTATTTAGGTCAAATAATCTTATTTAAAATGGCATATTTTATCAGCTGCGAGGAAGACGCAGCCTTCAGCTTTTTCATAAGACTTGCCCGGTGCGTTTCAACGGTTTTTTTGCTTATGCCAAGCTTTACACCAATTTCTGCACTGCTCAGACCTTCACAGACTAAACTGAGGACTTCCAGTTCCCTGGGACTCAGCTGCGTGTTGTCCTGACTGCTTACGGTTTCTGCATTATTTGCGGCAGAATACTTTTTAATAATTTCATCCAGCCTGTTTTCATCATAACCCTTTCCGAAATACTCATTCCCCTGAAAAACAGATTGAATTGCAAGTACCAGCTCGCCTTTTACAATGCTCTTGTGAACGAGCCCTTTTCCTCCAGCATTCAGCACCTGATAAACATATTCGTCGCCTTCATAAACCGACACGAAAAGCACTTTTGCCGAAGGATCTTGTTTTTTTATCTGTCTTACAGCTTCAATGCCCGACAACCCGGGCATCGATATATCGCTCAGCACAACGTCGGGATGTATTTCAAAATACCGGCTAACAAGATCAAGTCCGTTATCCGCTTCTCCAACAACATATATATCAGCAACACTGTCCAGCAGGCTAACTATTCCGCCTCTTACAAGGTTGTGGTCATCTGCAACAAGCACTCTTACTGTATTTTCACTCACTAAAGCTCCCTCCCAGCGGGAAATCTGCAAATATAATCGTCCCGTCCTCAGGAGAAGAGGTTATTCTGAAAGTCCCGCTGTGGCTTTTTGTCCTCTCCTGCATATTCTTTATACCCATTCCCTTCTTATTTCCGGGTTTATTCAGGTCAAACCCTCTGCCATCATCGGAAATTATCAGACGGATTGAAGTGTTTTTGTTTAAAAGCTGAATATTAAATTCGCGTGCGCCTGAATATTTTATAATATTGCTTAAGGCTTCCTGTACAATTCGGAAGATTGAAGTCTCAAGGCCCGAGTCGAGCCTTTCTTCCATATCTATAAAGTTAATATTTCCCTGTATGCCGCTCTTGCGCTTAATGTTATCCACAAGAGTTATCAGAGCCGGAATGAGGCCTATTTCCACCAGTATGATCGGCTTCAGTGAATGTGAAATTTCCTTAAGGTCGCTTGTAATCTGCCCGAGTATGCGGGAGATTTCCAGGTATTCGGGTGAATTTTCATTTCCCGTAAGGTCGGTAAGCCTTTTCTGAAGATAAAGCCTCAGGAGAATAAGGTTCTGTCCCACGCCGTCGTGTATCTCGCGCGAGATTCTCTGGCGTTCCTCCTCTATTTTATTCTGCAGGTGGTTTGAGAACTCCTCCAGTTCCTTCTGCGATTTTTCGAGCTCTTCCTGCTGTGTTTTAAGCTTTGAGATGTCGTGCAGATATACCTGTGCAACATTTAAGTAGCTGATGCCGTTTATCTGCACGGAGTAGTGTTTTCCCAATACCTCTTCATAAAACATGAAGCTGTTATTTTTCTCAATAAAGTCTTTCAGATCCTGGTTAAAAGAGGGGAGGAGTGTGCCGATATGTTTTCCTTTTGCCTCATTAAAGCCCCTGTCCTTTGCGGCAGGGTTTGTGAATATAATTTCTCCGTTGGAATCAACTCTTAATAGCGGGTCGGGATCCAGATCTGCAAAAAGCGCCATGAGGCGCACGTTCTGCATTTTCAGCCTTTTCTCCATGTTGGAGTAGCTTCTCTGCTGCGGAATTACAATGTATTTTGCCGTAAGATACAGCAATACCAGCACCAGGACTGTAATCAGCAGTGAGAAGTTGACGGGGTTACGGTAATCCTGCAGAAGCTTAAGGTATTCCTTCAACTCGTCAAATATATTCATGTACAAAACGCAGAAAGCTAAATTCATAGCGGGTTAACTTACAACCTTTTCAATGAAAGCGTCAATGAATCTGTTTATTTTTTTTGAAGACTCTATGTTACGGCTGGCATAGTCAATTGCCTCATAGACGGAAACCTCGTCAAGCTCAGGAATCTTTTCCTGGATTTCTTTCGACAGGTAGTACTTGTCCTGGTACTGTGTATAGTCGAAGTACTGGCCATTAAGGATTTCCTGCAGGGCCTTTCTCATTTTTTGCTTATTCATCAAATCTTTCCAATGTCAGAATGCAAACATACAGTTTCCAGTGAGAAAGTCAATCAGTATAAATACTGACCCCTCAGTATTTATACTGAGTTTAAAAGTATACACTTTAAACTTATAATTTTCATTTTCTTTGAATTCAGCTTGTTTTAAGGCTTTTTGAGAAACCCGGAAATTTTACTGACCGAAAAAAAAATATTTTAAATTCACTATTTATATAGAAAATGCCCCATCCATGCCGCAATTGCGGCAACCTGATGCCAGGTTTTAGCGTCTGAACTGCGGCAAGGCGCGTGTCAGGTACAGGCATAATTCCATATTTCCCCGCATCCGGAACCTGAGCCCCGGAGCTGAAAGGTAAAAAAAAAGCGAAAAAAAATTCATCCGGACAGGGGGGTCAGTATAAATACTGAGTCCGCCCCTTTAAAAATCAGTATTTCTACTGATTGACAGATAACTATAAATCCTATAACTTTGGGCTAAATTAATTTTGACTATGTTTTTATAATGGGTTTATAATAATGCAAATCACACATTGACACGAAGTCTTTATTTATTGAGTGAGTAAAAAGATCCCAGTATTCCTCTGAAAACAAAGTATCCTTTCTGAACAAGGCTGTTTTAATCATATAAATTCGGGTAATTGTTCCGTTAATGCTATAAAAGGCCGGATTATTGTCCCGAGGGCAAACGATTAAAATTAAAAGCCGGTCAATAAATTTCCTGAAATCAAATAAGGCCAAGAACGCATGAAGCTAAAGATATTCATTCCGCTTATTCTTTCTGTAATAACTCTGAGCGCATTTAACTGCAAAAGCTCCACTGAACCCGAAGACAAGAAGTCCCTACCGGATTCCACATCCCAGAACTTCACCTTTGAAGTTAAGCGCTTTGGAGGTTCTAATATTTCATCCTGTATTTTTTACGACGTATGGATATTTAATGAAAATGATATCTGGGCATGCGGAGATGTGGAGACACAGGACAGTCTGGACGGAAATCTTATGCACTGGAACGGAAGGTACTGGAAAGGAATAAGAAACAGCTATGCCGAGGTTTATTCCATATGGCACGACGGCACGAGATTTTACCTGGCAAATGGAGGCGTAGCAAAGGTTGAGAATGAGAAATATGAATTTGTAACCAGCTATAAAGGAGGCACTTTTACTCAGGGGCAGAGAGTAACCCAGCTTTGGATCGGTTCTCCTGAGAATATCTGGGGTATAGGTCCCTGGGGAACGATAGTTCATTTCGATGGCAAG
>JBLNAZ010000110.1:0-12894 GCA_050259615.1 Syntrophomonadaceae bacterium
GAATTCGCAAACTCTACCACTCCCATGTGACTTCCAGTTTCTCTTGCGGTAAAGAACAAATAAAAGAAAATCCTGAAATTCTCAAAAACTACCACTCCCACAGGACTTCAGACTCTGAACAAGCACCTGTTCTAATTCAAAATTCATCATTCAACATTCAAAATTCATCATTCAACATTCAAAATTCATCATTCAACATTCAAAATTCATCATTCATCATTCAACATTTCCCCAACCACCTCCCTCGTGCCCCCTCAAAAGCAGCATAATGACCCATTTCCCTGGCTCCGGTTTCATGGTGATCGTGTCCGTGCCTTAAAAATGCACCACTCAGGGGCTTTCTATGTGCCCGCCCGCCCTTGGCGTGGTCGGACGTCAAATCCGCCGCAGGCGGAAACTTCGAACTTCGAACCTCGAACCTCGAACCTCTTTCCGTCGAACTTCGAACCTCTTTCCGTACCGCGTATACTTGAAATTGTTTGGAAATTTACCCTTTTTTTGATATTCTTACGTGTAACTTCCCGGAATATTATTATATTATAGAGAAGTTTAATGGAGTACATAAGATGGAACATACTTATAAAGAACCCGCTCCTATTACTGACAAAGAGAACCCTTTTGAATCTATGATGGCCCGCTTTGAGAAAGCAGCTCAAATCCTCGGCCTTGAAAATGGTGCATATCAATACTTGAAGTCTCCGGTTAAACAGATTATTACCTCAATCCCTATAATAATGGATAACGGAAGCATCCAGGTCTTTGAAGGCTACCGCGTTATTCATAACGACATACTTGGACCTTCAAAAGGCGGACTCCGCTTTGCACCGGACGTTAACCTGGACGAAATGAAGGCTCTGGCTGCCTGGATGACGTGGAAGTGCGCCGTTGTAAATATTCCTTTCGGAGGCGCTAAGGGAGGCATTAAGTGCGACCCTGCAAAGCTGAGCCTGACTGAACTTGAAAAACTGACGCGCAGGTTTACATCTAATCTGCTTGACGTTTTCGGCCCCGAAAAAGATATTCCTGCTCCCGATATGAATACTAATGAGCAGGTTATGGCTTGGGTAATGGATACCTATAGCATGCACACTAAAACTACTGCAAGAGCCGTGGTTACGGGTAAGCCGCTTATCCTGGGAGGCTCCTTAGGAAGAAGGGAAGCCACGGGCAGGGGAGTTATGATGGTATCCATTGCAGCCATGAAGAAAAAAGGAATTAACCCCCAGGGGGCATCAGCCGTGGTGCAGGGTTTCGGCAACGTGGGCTCCGTATCGGCACAGCTCCTGTTTGAAAAAGGTATTAAGATTCTGGGCCTTGGCGATATAACAGGCGCAATTTATAACGGCAAAGGACTGAATATCCCTCAGGTAATGGAGTATTTTTCAAGAAATAAATCCCTCAGCGGTTATCCTGAGGCAGAAGCTATTACCAATGAGGAACTGCTTGAACTTCCGTGCGACGTGCTCGTCCCGGCAGCAAAGGAAGACCAGATAACAAAGCATAATGCTCCAAACCTTCGCTGTAAAATAATTACTGAAGGCGCAAACGGTCCTACAACCGCTGCTGCAGATCCTGTTCTGGAAGATAAGGGCATACTCGTAATTCCGGATATTCTGGCTAATGCCGGCGGCGTTACGGTCTCGTATTTTGAATGGGTGCAGGACCGCACCGGCTATTTCTGGTCGCTCGATAAGGTGAATAAGCGCCTTGAGACTATGATGCACGAAGCCTTTGATAATGTTTTTCACCATGCCGGAAAATATAACGTTTCTTTAAGACTGGGCGCATACGTCCTGGCAATTAACAAGGTAGCCAGTACGCTTAAAATTCGCGGGATATATGGCTGAAAATAACTCCGGCCCGGAGAGACTGTACCATTAAAAAGTGAGTAAAATGAGTTTTTATAGAAGGGGAATGAAAGTACATAAAGCAGACTTTAACTTCTTTAGGTTTTTTTCAGCTAAGAGGCTTATAGCTTTCCCGGCTTTAAGCCTCTGCTTTTGCCTGCTTATAGCCGGCCCGGTCTTTTCGCAGAGCTTAACCAATCTTGAGGTTTTCTATAAACTTGCAGATTCTTCTGTTGTAAAAGTCTTAAATGTAATACCCAAAGAAGACAGCAGGATTTATCTGAGACTCGACGTGCCCGAAGGGTATTCAGTCTTCAGAAACAGGATTATTCAGGACTTCAGCCGTGGAGGCAGAGATGTCCTGGTTGCCCGCGACAGCCTGGCTCCGTCTTTGGATTTTAGCATTGATAAGGCCAGAGTAAGCTATTCTGATCCTTTCAGAAAGGGTTTCTGGGGAAGCTACAAAATAGAAAGGACCCATACATTTGGGGGAAGTTTTACACTGGCCTATGGGGGTGCAGTTAAAAAGACTGACAGCTTCAGCTTTACAGCAAAGGATACTGTGATGTACGACAGCCTGAGACAGATGGAAGACCTGTCTGTTCCTTTTACGCGCGGCGAGATTCCTTCAGAACCGCTCTTTTCGACGCTTTGGGAGCCTGTTGTGGCATTGGGAACTGCCGCCGCCGCCGTTTATCTTTTCTTTACAATTAGAAGCAAATAAAAAAATGTATTCAAATGGGAAATGTGCACCTTGCAGGAACTTACCGGTCCCCTGCGGTTTATAAGCTATGCGGCCTGGCTTATGACAAACTTTTACCTTTGAAGATGGCGCATTTTTCTTTAATTTTGTGAATTATTTATTATCTAATCAATACTTTGGATATATGAAAAAACTTTTTGTTTTGGTTATTTTATCTGTTGCCTTATGGGGCTGCTCCAGCACCGTAAATACAACAAACATGAATGCAGATGAACATCTGAACTATGCAATGAAACTCTTTAATGATGGCGATTATCCTGAATCAATCAGCGAGTTCCAGGCTATACTTTTGCAGTTCCCGGGAAGTTCTGTTACAGATCAGGCTCAGTACTATTTAGCTGAGAGCCACTTTAAGAGAGAAGAATATATCCTTGCCGCTTATGAATACAGCCGCCTGATTAAAGATATACCAGCAAGCAAACTTGTTCCCCAGGCTCAGTTCATGCTTGCCGAATCCTATTATAGGCTTTCACCCAATTATCAGCTCGATCAGCGCTATACAAACAAAAGTATTGAGGAATTTCAGGCATTTATCGACTTCTTTCCAACTGACCAGCGTGTACCTGAAGCAGAGCAGAAGATTAAAGAGCTGAATAATAAGCTTGCCGAAAAAGAATTTCACACGGCTGAAATCTACGAGAAAATGGAATACTACGAAGCCGCCATATTTTATTATAATATAGTTACCGATACATATCACGATTCCAAATTTGCTCCGGCAGCACAGTTTAACAAAATCAGGACGCTCGTCCAGATTAAGGAAAATAAGACTGCTCTCAAGGAAATAGCCTCATTTTTGCAGAGGTATCCTTCAGACGGAAACGTAACAGCAATTAAGAAACTTCAGGAAACTCTAAACAAAAACAGTTGAGATGCAGACAATGGATACCGGGGGAAAGAAGGCTTCTGATTCAATATTAACAATGACCGAACTGGTCCTGCCTAATCATACAAACCAGTTGGGCAACCTTCTGGGCGGACAGCTGATGCACTGGATAGATATCTGCGCTGCCATGTCCGCTGCTAAACATACCAACAGGGTATGTGTTACTGCCTCGGTTGACAGAATAGATTTTCACCATCCCATAAGACTTGGTGACGCTGTAACATTAACTGCCTGCGTTAACAGGGCCTTTAATACTTCTCTGGAAGTTGGCGTTGAGGTATTTGCCGAAAGCTTCAGAAAAGGAATCAGGGTGCATACAAACTCTGCTTACCTGACGTTTGTTTCTGTTGACGACGATGCCAGACCTGTGGCGGCTGTTAAGGTTATTCCGGAAACTGAAGATGAAATACGCCGTTATAATGAAGCTTTACAGAGAAGGGACCATAGACTTAAAACGCGTAACCTTAACAGTATTTAGCCTTTTACTTGCGGGCCATTCCCTCAGCCAGCTGAATGCCCAAATTCCTATTAATGGTTTCTGCAGGTATCAGAGCTTTCCGGTTAGTGAGGGCTTCCAAAGCTTTATACCCTTAAGCTTTAATGGCGACCCCTATACCGACCTGGCCTTATTCGACCCTGTGAAAAAGGAACTTGTTACATTTACAGGACAGGCCGAAGGCTCTTTTAAGATAAATAAAACCAGCCATCTGAAAGACCCAATCTCTTTACTCGAGCCTATAGATAATAAACTCTCCGGCTCTGTATGCGCATTTATTTCCAGGAAAAGCAGGAAACTTGGACTTCTGAACTTCTCCTCTTCCGGAAGCCCCGGCGTATTAAGCGAACTTAAACTCGACTCCTACCCCGGAGGCATGAGCCTTTCAGATATCAATTCCGACGGACATGAAGAAATTCTTGTCTATGGTGAGGCTTTTAACGGACTTTCAATAATTTCCAGAAAAGGCCGGCACCTATACGAAAAAAAAATACTCGGAAAAAAAATCTATTCTCATGCCCTATGGACCGACTTAAACCACGATTCATATCCTGACATTATAGCTGTGGAACTGCTGACCAACTCGCTGAAATTCCTTTATAACAATTCCAAAGGGGAATTCTATGAAGCACGTGAAATGAAGGGGCGCCAAAAGATTACTTCCTTAATTTCTTATGACTTCAACCTGGACGGACTTCAGGATATAATTGTGGTGCAGGAAGACGGCATACACATACTCTTTGGAGATTATGTTTCTTCTTTCAGCAGAACACAGACACTCACAACCGGCTTCAGGCCCAATGAAGTTGTAATTTCCGACTTCAACCGCGACGGCCTGAATGACGTCGCATATATGGATAAGAAGCGCTCTTTGGTGTCCATTGCTTTTTCCAGAGAAGACGGCTCATTCTTCAATGAGGTGCAGTATCTCTGCAAACAGTCACTTTCACATATTGCTCCATTTTACAGTAAATTTGTTGAGGGACTCCTGTCTTTGGATACGAATGGCAGAATGTATCTTATAAGCAATTTAAATGTAATTAAGAATAATGTAAGCCTTTGCCTTGGTGCCGACCCTGCGGATATAACGTATTTTGACGCCGGCAACAATAAAATTATAGATCTCTGCTCAGTTGATAAATTCCGCCCTGCGCTCAACCTTATGCTGAGAGATAAGGGGGGTATTCCTTCCCATTATTATTCAATTGATCTTGTTGATACGTGCAGTAATATTGAAATATACGATCAGAAAGCCTACGAGAAGACTTTTTACTGCTACACAAAGGGCAAAAGGCTCATTGAGGCCGTAACTGTTAACTTCAAAGACAACCGCGTTTCAAAGAATACTTTTTATGCAGCAGGACCCGTTTCCGATCTTAAGATTGTAAACGGGGATGGGCCCGACAGGGCAAAACTGTACGCTGCTGTAATAAATAACGGAACGCTCAGGCTTCAGGTATTTGAATATGTTAACTTTAAATACACGTCGCTTTTATCTAAGAGCCTGGAAACCGGTACGGCCGATGCGAAAATAGACCAGTACAGCCCCCTTTCAATTTTCTACTGGAAAAAAGGGAGCGGCTGCTTTTATTTTAAAAAACTCATTCTGGATAAAGAATTCAAACAGCAGAATTACAGCAATGAATTTACCTTTAAGCCATCGGTGCCTGCCTGGATTGCAGGGGATATCTTTAACCAGGACAAAGGCAGCGCTGCTAATTTTATATTTGATAGTAACAATTATTATGCTTTTATTTCCAGCATAAATAACAATACAAAGCTCAGGCTTAAGGGGAGTTTTTCAGCCTTTAAGATCAGAAACAGCCATATGCTTTCACTGGGGGAGATCAGATTTAACGGCCTGAAAAAACTTCTGGTCTATAATGATGCCGACGGGGCTTTGGAAAAACTGGACGTGTCAAATAATTCCGGAATTCTTCTGTCAACCAGGCTGGCCCAGGGCAGCAATGTTGAGAGTTATTTCGTAAAAAACATGAACTTCAAAAGGTACCATTTCGTCTATGCCGATAAGAGTGAAAAATGCGTGACAATAAAAGAATTACCCTGAAAAGCATCTGCCTGCTTTTTTTCATTTGTTGTCTTGGGCCCGTTGATCTGCTGGCAAGTGACAATATGCAGGATAATACAAAGTCACGCCTGGACTCTCTTTACAACGCTTTTCTCAGCATGAAAGGTCAGCACATCCTGCTGCCTCCCGGAGGAAGGGCTGGCGGACCGATGTCACACCAGGTGGAAGTCCCGGGTAAATGCGGATTTTCCCTTATGGCACAGGTGCACAATAACTTTAACAGCTTTTCAGCAGAGCAGAAAATTGTTCTGAAAAAACTTCTCCAGGAGCGCCCGGTCCTGCAGACAAGCATCGTTTCGCCTTCGGGCTTTTTCAGGATCCATTTTAATACGCAGGGCGACAGCATCCCCAGCTACGATTCATCTCTCTCCGTAACGGCAAATGCCGCAAGGGTGGCCTTTGCAATGGATTCAGCATACAACTATGAAGTAAATTACCTCGGCTTTGCTCCTCCCCCTTCCGATAACGGATTAGGGGGCGACAACCTTTACGACGTTTATATTATGGATATAAGCGACTACGGCTACACTGAGTTTGGTGATGCTATCGACCCGAATGGAATGACTGCAACCAGCTATATGGTAATTGACAACGACTATAATCCAAGTGAGCATTATTATTCAACCGGCCTGGGCGGCATGTACGTTACCGCAGCTCATGAATTCAACCACGCCATACAGCTGGGAAATTATAACGCACTCATGGAAGATAAGGACCTTTATTTCTATGAAGGCACTTCCACTGCAATGGAGGAACTGGTCTTTGATACCGTGGATGATTATTACCAGTACCTCAGGGCCTACTTCAATCAGCCGGATAAGCCTTTTTATACGTATAGCAAAAATCAGACTTATACTACTGTCCTCTGGATGCTTTTTCAGCATTATAACTTTGGAAAAGATGTTATAAGAGACGAATGGGTTAATTTCAGGCAGGAACCGAGCCTTAAGGCAATGAATACAGCTCTGGCAAACCACCGCTCGTCGCTAAAGCAGGCGATGAATACTTTTGGCGACTGGTCGTACTTTACAGGCTACAGGACTAAACCGGGGCAGTATTTTAAGGAATCTGCAAATTATCCGCTCTTAAAGCCCAATTACACGCTTACGCTTACTTCAAACCAGCAGATGGTAGATCTTTTTACGGATCCCGTATCCAATAACTTTATACGCTTTCTTTCCGATAACGGGATGACAATTGATACTGTCTTAATAATTCTGACAAACGGCGACATTCAAAGCGCCATAACAAATATGGATAATACACCGGGAGCACCCGATATTACGGAAAGTGCAAGACTTACACTTTTCAACTATGCGGCTCCGGATGCAAAAAAGGTGGCAAATAACTACTATTATACTCTTAGTGCAGCACAGCCCGACATATTCCTGGAAAGCGACATTTTCAACAATAACCTGGCTAACGGCGGCACATTTACGGTCTCCGAACTGGATTTTGCCTTCCCAAATCCTTTTAACTACAGCAGGAACCAGTACGTTTATCTGCCCGTGGCTCCAAATAAATTGAATTCCGCGGGAATTAGAATTTTTACTTCAAGCATGGATTTAGTATTTTCAGGCAGTGAAAATATCATTCCTATGTATGACTCCTTTACCCTTCAGTGGAATGCTATGGATTCCAAAGGCAGACGCCTGGCAACGGGAGTTTATTTTTATGTGACTGACTCAGAGGGAAACCTGAAGAAAGGGAAAATAGTAATTCAAAATGAGTGATTATAAACTGACAGCGGAGGCTGTGGGCAAGACATTCGGAAGAAGGTTAATTTTTAAGGACGTTAATTTTTCATTCGAAAACCAGGGCACATTCGGTATCGCCGGCCATAACGGCAGCGGAAAATCCACACTGGTTAAAATCATTACCGGCATACTGGGACCTTCCAAAGGCGCAATTTCACACCTGAACGGCGGGAATAAAATACCGGTTGAAAAACTCCACGATTATATCGGCTTTGTTGCCCCGTACCTCGTTTTATACGACGAGTTCAGCGCAGAAGAGAACCTGCGCCATTTTGCCAATATCCGCGGAATAGAGTACAATAAAGAGAGAATTGACCACCTTTTTAATGCTTTTCTTCTTTACGACCGCAGACTCGACGAGGTTAAGGCTTATTCATCGGGCATGAAGCAGAGGCTTAAATTTATCTTTGCCTTGATGCACAACCCGAAGCTCCTCGTTCTGGATGAACCGACCTCAAACCTGGATTCTGCAGGAAAGGATACTGTATATAAGCTAATTGAGGCTGAAAGCGCCTCTGCTGTAATACTAATAGCCTCAAATGAGGTAAGTGACCTTGCGCTCTGCAAAAGTGTTCTGCAGCTTGAAAACTATAAAAACAATTCAAAATAAATATTTATACAGATGAAATCATTTGCCCTTTTTAAGAAAGACCTGCATTCCGAAATCAGAACCCGTTATGCTATAAATGCCCTTGTAATGTTCATTCTGGTCACAATAAGTGTGATCTTATTTTCAATCGGCAGCGAAAAGATATCTGAGACCCTTACGGGCGGGCTTTTCTGGGTTGTAATCTTTTTTTCGGCCATGTCGGGCTTATCGCGCACCTTTGTTTCCGAGGAGGAAAGAGGTACGGTTTTAACGCTGCACCTTATAGCATCGCCGAACACCGTTTTTACAGGCAAGCTCCTGTTCAACCTGATACTTGTCTTTGCAATGAATATAGTAATAGCCTTGTTATATTCTGCACTTTTTGATTCCTTTATTATAAGGAACTTTTCCCTGTTTTTACTGGCTTTTGTGCTGGGCAACATAGGGATAGCCGCTGCTTCAACAATTATTGCGGCAATTATTGCAAAAACCGGCTCCAAAGGAACTTTATACCCAGTTCTTTCATTTCCTATATTATTACCCCTTATTTTAATTTTGCTGGAGCTGACAAAATTTGCAATTGATGGCACGGTAATTGGAGAATCAATGGTAGAGCTGACCGTTCTTGTCTGTTATAATGTGGTAATCCTGACGGCCTCTTACCTGCTGTTCGATTTTATTTGGAAAGATTAGTATATTTCAAGACAAATTATCGGAATTAAAATATGATATGGAAGACCGTCCTTTTTCTATTAATGCTTTTTGTTATAATCGCGGGAATTTCCTTTCCAATTGTTGAGAATCCCGCAGCCTGGTATCAGTTCCCTGTGATTCCGGGTCTGGAGGAGAAGGCCAAAATTATCTTCTTTCACGTACCTACGGCCTGGCTTACAGTTGTCGCTTTTCTGGTATCTACAGTCTATTCTATTAAATATCTGAAGAGTAAGGACCTGGATGACGACGCAAAGGCCATTGCCGCAGCACAGATTGGAATTATGTTCTGCATACTGGCTACAGTTACAGGATCCATATGGGCCAAGTTCAACTGGGGCTCTTACTGGAACTGGGATCCCAGGGAAACAAGCATATTTATGCTGCTTTTGATTTACGGAGCTTTCTTTGCACTTAGAAGTGCCATTGAGGTGGAGGAGAAAAGAGCAGCGCTTTCAGCCGTATATTCAATTATTGCTTTTGTTACGGTTCCGTTTTTTATCTTTATAATGCCCAGGATCATGACCGGCCTTCATCCGGGCAGCGCCAACGACACCAATGCCGGACCGGTGGTTAATTTCAAGATGAACGGCAATATGATGATAGTTTTCTTTACGTCGCTTGTTGCCTTTACGATCCTGTTCTTCTGGATGTGGACGCTTAATTACAAATCAATTATCTATAAAGATAAACTTACTAAAAACTTACTTTGAGGTAAATTTTGGAAAATCTATATAAATTCCTGGAAACCAACTCGATCTACATAGTTCTGTTTATTGTCCTTGTCATTTGGCTCGGAATCTTTTTATTTTTGTCGAGCATGGATAAGAGAATTAAGCAGATAGAAAAGGAAATTAAAGGGAGCAAGGCTTAAATGAAAAATAAATATATGTTCGGCGGCGCTATTATAGTAGTGTTTCTGGGGGTAATGATATACCTGTTTACTCAGACAAATGTGCAGTATGAAGCCGATTTTGGCAAAATTCAGGCTAAGGCAAAGACCTTTAAGGCCACAGGCACCTGGGTAAGAGAGAAAAACTACGAAGTTAATAAAGAGGACAGAACTTTTTCCTTCTATATGAAGGATCAGACAGGACGCGAAATGAAGGTGGTTCTGGCAGGTACAATGCCGAACAACTTCGAAAGCGCGCAGAGCGTGGTTGTTACGGGCAAATATAAGGACGGATGCTTTTATGCAACTGACGTACTGACAAAGTGCCCGTCAAAATACGAGGGTAAGCCGCAAATCAACTCCGGTATGTAAGTTTTTTATAAGTCTCATTCCGGGAGAAAAGGGCACATATTCTCCCGGATCCTTTTCAAAATTATCTAAATGACAATAAGGATGTGAATAAATGATAGGCAGTATTTTACTAACCCTGGCTTTGGTAGCCGGACTGGCCTCGACGATTATGTATTTTCTTACCTTCCGCGGACACGAAAATACACTGAAAATTGCCAGAATAAGCTACCATACTATGGCCATTTTTGTGATAGTGGCTGCAACAATGCTCCTTCAGGCAATTCTTACTCACCAGTACCAGTATAAATATGTATATGAGTACAGCGGGGGCGGACTTTCTTTGGGACTTTTAATGTCCACTTTCTATGCCGGGCAGGAAGGAAGCTTTTTTCTATGGACTTTATTTACTGTCATTTTAGGCATAATGCTCCAGCAGTATGCTTCTAAAAGAGGAGACCTGGAGCCGCGTGTAATGGCTATTTACACACTGGCTGCTTCGTTCCTTCTTATGATGATTTCCCCGATGCTGAAAAATCCTTTTGCCTACATCTGGGCCGAACCCAACTTTATTGCAGCTTCAAACATCAATCCCTCAATTCTTAATATGCCGTTCATGCAGAGTTTCGTCTTTCAGGACGGGCAGTCGGGACAGAGTTTTGTTAAGATGAGCAAAGAGCTGCACTCGATGCTTGTAAACAGCGGTATTGCTATAAACGATTTTATTATTCAGGGCAAAGGCTTAAACCCATTGCTTCAGAACTTCTGGATGCAGATCCATCCGCCTATTCTTTTTATGGGCTTTGCACTTTCAACCGTTCCTTTTGCTTTTGCACTTTCAGCCCTGATGAAAAATGAATATAAGGACTGGATCAGGCAGGCTTTCCCGTGGGTGCTTGCAGGCTCTATGGTTTTAGGACTTGCAATCATGCTTGGCGGCTACTGGGCTTACGGCGTTTTAGGTTGGGGCGGATACTGGGGCTGGGACCCTGTTGAAAACTCAAGTCTGGTGCCCTGGCTGGTTGGTGTTGCTTCAATTCACACGATGCTGGTACAGAGAAAGAGCCTTGCAAGAAATGATACAGACGGAATAGGTGAATTTGCAAGAACAAACCTGATACTCTGCATTCTCACGTTTGTGCTTGTTCTTTACAGTACATTCCTTACAAGAAGCGGTATTTTAGGCGATGCCTCGGTTCATGCCTTTACAGATCCCGGTTATTCAGTTTATCTGTTCCTTGTTATTCTCATACTCAGCTTTACAATTCTGGGTATCGGAATGATGCTCTTCCGCTGGAAGTATTTAGCCAAGCAGGTTGAGCCTTACAAGAATCTCCTTAACCGCGAGCTTGCCCTCTTTACAGGTTCCATTGCACTCATGGCTTCAGCCGTTATTGTAATAGTTGGAACGTCGGCCCCGTTATTTAAGACTTCGGTTGAGACAAAGTTCTACAACGACATGAACCTTCCTATTGCAATTATAATAGGACTCTTAAACGGACTTAGTCTGCTTGTAAAATGGAGATATACAGAAGGAAAAGAAATTCTTCAGAAGTCAGTTTTCTCAGTTCTGGCTTCAGTAGTTCTGACAGCTCTCATGGCCTTTTTCGGCGGAATACACGGTTTTATGATGATCCTTCTGACGTTTGCCTCAGCTTTTGCACTCTTTGTTAATGCAGAAGTGGCATACAAAATCTTACGCGGAAACAAACTCGCGCTGGGAGCTTATGTAGCCCACATTGGAATTGCGGTATTTCTGCTGGGTGTTGTGGGTTCTTCGGTTGCAAGCGATCAGAAAGCAATTGAGCTTACAAAAGGTGAACCGAAGCAGGCATTCGGCTACACACTGACATTCAAAGGATATCACCCGATTGACAACGGGCAGAAGTTCGGTTTCGACATTGAAGTTACGAAAGGCGGTACGAAAAAGACTGTCTCGCCAGTAATGTTCTTCAGCCAGTTCAATAACGGGCTAATGAAAGAGCCGGATATAATCTCAGAGCTTTCAAAGGATTTTTATGTTTCGCCTGTAGGTTTCGATGACGGCGCAAAACAGCAGAAGGGAAGTCAGATATCATTAAACCAGGGTGAAGCCGCGCAGTTTGAAGGAGCAAAGATCACATTCGGAGGTTTCAACTTCCCTAAAGACGCCATGAACACCATGATGTCGGGAGGCGATTTCCAGATCGGAGCAAAAGTTGCAGTTGAGTACAACGGCAAGTCCTTCCAGACGGAACCTTTAATGAGAGCCGTAAGCGGTCAGAAAGAGTTTGTTCCTGTAGAAGTAAAAGATGCAAATCTGAAGATTCAGATGGAAAGTATGGATGCCTCCGGCAAGGTTAATCTGGTAGTAACGAAGCTTGACGGCCAGGCAGCTATGGCTTCTTCAAAAGAAGTGCTTTCAATTGAGGCAAGCATTAAGCCTTTTATAAACCTGGTATGGACGGGAGTTTTAGTAATGGTACTTGGTTTTATAGTATCAGTAGTAAGACGCTCCAAAGAATCCCTCGCATAAA
>JBLNAZ010000111.1:0-5136 GCA_050259615.1 Syntrophomonadaceae bacterium
CTGTTCTTAGGCGACACATATTACCCGAAGGGGTGGAAGGCTTTTGTGGACGGTCAGGAGACAAAGATTTACAGAATAAATCACGCATTCCGCGGAATTGTTGTACCAAAAGGCGAGCACAAAATAGAATTCCAGTTCAGGCCCGCAAGCTTTGTAATAAGCAAATACCTGGCGCTTATACTGAGTTCGTTAACTATTCTAGGAGTGCTGATTGGTCTTTTCCTGGAATACAGGGTTCGCAAAACTCTAAAGAACTCTTAATAATGGCTTCAGGCGGCCGGAAAATAAAGGTTTTATTTTTAGCAAGCTGGTATCCCAGCAGGCTCAATAAATTTGAAGGTCTCTTTGTAAAAAAACATGCCCTTGCAGCTTCGATGACAGCAGACGTCAGTCTCCTGTATGTGGCTTTGGACCGGGAGCTGAAGGAAAAATACGAAATATGTGCAGAGACGGAAGACGGAATACTTACGGTTAGAGTCTTCTTTTCGAAGCCTAAGAGCCGGCTGCCGTATTTTTCATTTTTGTTTAATATTTTCCGGTACGCCGGGAGTATACGAAAAGGGTTAAAGGAAATTAAGGAAAGAAAGGGCCGCCCGGATATAGTGCAGCTCAACGTGGCTTCAAGGCTCGGCCTGGCGGCAGTTTTCTTAAAAATTTTTAAGAAAATACCTTATATAATTGTTGAACATGCTTCTACTTATATAAAATTTAAGAATTTAGACGAGTATCAGGAAAAAGTTCCTCTGATGGAGCGCCTGATACTCTCTTTAAACTACAGGTATGCCGCAGCCGCAGCAGGAGTCTCTTCCTTTTTAGTACGCGGAATCTTAAAGACACAGAAATTTAAGAAAGATATCTTTGTCGTCCCCAATGTTGTAGATATCCCCGGAATTCCCGAAGAAAGGAAAATAAACAGCAGCGGCCTGAAGTTTCTTACTATAGCGCTGCTGAATAAGGATAAGAACATACAGGGACTAATTGATGCCTTCAGCCTCGCTGTAAAAAGGCATCCGGATGCGGAGCTGCACATAATTGGCGATGGTGTTGAAAAACAAAACCTTGAAAGTCAGGCTGCAGGCCTGGAACTTTTGAATAAAAGCATTTTCTTACACGGTTCCGTACCCAACAAAGATCTGGATAAGTATTTCTTTCAGTCGGATATTTTTATTCTGCCCAGCAAATACGAAACTTTCTCTGTAGTTACGGCTGAGGCTTTGGCTCATGGCCTTCCCGTCATTATAACCAGATGCGGAGGACCTGAGGATTTTGTAGGAGAGGATCAGGGTTTAAGAGTTGATGGATTTGATGAAAAAAGCATTGCTGAAGCCATTGAGCAAATGTTTACAAAATGGCAGGATTATGATCCGTCTTTCTTAAACAAATATGCACAGGAGCGCTTCAGCATCGGGGCTGTATCAGAGAAACTGGCCGGCATATACCAAAAGGTTTTAACAGACAAATAATTTTCAGAAAGGTAAATGATAGAAATGGACGGACTAAATACCAGTTCTTACCAGTTCGTAAAGCTTGGCAGAAAAAAACCGGAATATTATGACGATCTTTTGATTAAGGCCGACAGCGGCCTGCATCTTCAGGTCTTTGAGATTGTTGATAATTTAATCTCTGCAAACTTTGCAAATAAAAATGATATTACAGCATTGGATATTGCGTGCGGACAGGGAGCCTTTTCGAAACGTCTGCAGGATAACGGAATTAAAGTTGAATCGGCAGACATTGACTCCGATAACTTTAAGTACAAAGACTTGCTCCCTTTCCACTGCGTAGATATTAATGCTGCGTCGTTTGAAAGTTTCTGTAAAAGCAACGAGAATAAATATGATATAATTGTCTCTATGGAGACAATAGAGCACATTGAAAATCCATGGAGTTTCCTGAGGGGTCTTAAGATGATGTGCAAACCGGACGGTTACATTATTGTCAGCACCCCCAATATTGAAACTCCTTACTGCAAAGTTTATTTTCTTCTTAATAATGTTTTTAACAGTTTTACTGAAGCCAGTTTCAAAGAAAGCGGTCATATTAACCCGATTACCGAGTTTGAAATGAAAATCATCGCCGGTGGTCTGAAAGTAAAACTGCTAAAGGTCCTGGGAGGCGGCAATTATCCGGTAATGTGGTTTACACTGGACATAAAGAGATGCATACCGTGGACTTTAATTAATCTTTTTTTGTTTCCATTCACAAGGAAGAGAAATCTTTCATGGTGCAAAGTTTATTTATTAAAGAATCATCAGGATTAATAGAGTATTAAACTAAAGTTTTAAGGAACCAATTCAATGAAGTATGACAATACCGCCCACTGGAAAAATTTACACCTTAAATATGGAGATTCATTAAAGACAGTGGGGATATCGGGGCTCTCTGAGGCTTACAATCAGCTGAAATATTCAAGTGAAAGCGAATCGCTGGTAAAGATTCTTGATGAGTTAAAAAGCGATCTGCTAAGCAAAGAGAAACTTAGTGTTCTTGACATCGGGGCGGGGATCGGTTTCTGGTCTGCTTTGATACATTCATATTTCCAGCAGCACAATAAAAACTCTGAAATAAATTCTCTTGATATTTCAGAATCAGCCCTTGAGATCATTAAAAGCAAGAATCCTGGCTTTAAGACAATTGCCGCGGATTTAAAAACGATTGATGTCAACAGCAGAGCCGAATGTTTTGATTTTGTTGTTGCCTGCTACTGCTTCCATCATCTGACAGGCCTTCTCGATTACCTGAATGCCGTAAAGTTTGCCGCCCGCAGCGTAAAGCCGGGAGGATATCTGGCAATAATGGACCCGATATTGAGCAAACCATTTTCAAAGTTTTATTCTGTAGATTACCCGACTTACAGCGGGCACAGTCTTCCAAGGCCATTATATCTTATAGACGGACTTCTTTTAGAATCGGGTTTCAGAAGAATCAAGCTCAGCAATGCCCTTTCCTATTTATTAGCAGCCAACGTTGAAAGCAATTCCAGGTGGGGTTATTTTGTTCAGAATAAGATCTGGAAATTTTTCTATTATCTTATTTATAAAAATGACGGACTTACTAAAGCGCTCAGCGGCCTTGTAAAGTCATTCGATTCTTCGCTCAAGACTTCAAAGTATTCCAACGGTACCGTCACCGCGGTGTATCAAAAGTTATAACTGTTTTCTTTGTATATTGGCTTTTAATGAGGTTAAATTTTTTGTTAGTGATAAATATTTCCAGGATAAAAGAATTCTCTCTAAATGATTAAAAGATTCCTTAAAGACAGCATCATCTATTCTCTGGGTCCCATCTTAACGCGTGGTATTCAGATTATACTGTTACCCATATACACGAGAATACTTACTACATCAGAATATGGCACGATAGACCTGCTGAGCATAATAGGAAGTTTTATTAATATTATGATAGGTTTGGAAATAAGCCAGGGTTTTGCACGCTACTATTCGGACTCGAGAGACGCCAAGGAAAAAGTTCAGTATTCTTCCACCTCATTCTGGTTTATTGTATTATCATACAGCATTTTTCTTCTTATTGCTCTTTCGTTTTCAGGCTACTTTACCCATGTAATTTTGGGCACGGCATATTCTCCCGTTGTATTTCAGGTAGCCTCGGTTTCTATTTTCGGAAGCGGTCTGCTTCTCTATCTTCAGAACCAGCTGAGGTTCTATCTGAAATCCAAGCTCTTTGCAGCAGTAAGCATAATCTTTGTGCTTGTTTCGTCTGCCACTACTTTATTATTACTGGTTGTATTTAAGTCCGGGGTGACAGGATATTTTTTGGGTTCTGCTTTTGGTTACACAGCCGCAGTTACTTTGAGCTGGTATTTCTCGCGGGAAAATTATCATTTCGTTTTTGACTGGGCGAAGTTTAAGGAAATGCTGAGCTTTTCAGCACCTCTTATTCCGAGCAGCATCGGTGTTATAATTCTTCTTTATGTTGACAGGATTGCAATTAAAAGCCTGATGTCTCTTGAGTATGTTGGTGTTTTTGGAAGAGCCTATGGGTTTGCGGCCCTTATAAATATTGTTTTAGCAGGGTTTCAAACGGCCATTGCTCCCTTAATCTATCATAATTACAAGAGCAGCGACACGCCGGGCGAGTTAGCTAAAATCTTCCGGTATTTTCTCTCAGTAGTAATTTCGTTTATTCTGGCCATTTCCATATTTTCAGGCGAAGCCTTAAAGCTGTTTACTACACCTGCATATCTGGGAGCAGCCAAAGTTATTCCTATTATTTCATTTGCCACGCTGTTTATGTCGATGCAGGCATTCACGCCGGGATTGCCTTTGGCCAAAAAGACAAAAGTAATAGGTTTGATCAACATTTCTGCTGCAGTATTAAACACTATTTTGTGCTTTACATTAATTCCCATATTTGGCCTTACGGGAGCAGCATCCTCCACATTTATCAGCGCTTTTCTGATATTTTTCTTTAATATGCATTTCAGTCAGAAACATTTTTATGTTCCCCACAAGTGGAAGAAAATCATTCCTGCTTTTCTTGCTGCAATGGCTATAATAGCATTTAACTTTTCTTTCCTGGGTTTTTCAAGTCTCAGTCTTATTGCAAAAAATCTTTTCAAGATGGTTATCTGGCTGTTGTCCTCATTATTAATTCTGCACATATTAGTTGATGTAAATGAATTAAGGAATATCAGAAAGCAGCTTATTTCTTACATTGATGCCCAAGTGACCAAATTAAAATCGTGATCAAAATGAATAAAATCAGACTTTTGAAAACTTCAGCTTTTTATAAGTACTACCTGAAGCATTTTTACGGCAGAAATGCCGGGCTCGAGAATGCCTCCTATAATGCACAGTACACGGCAATTATGGCGGACTGTTTCGCCTGGGCTGATTTCTGGAAAAAGCACCTTGAGAATACAGGCAGATACGAAGTTGAAGAGATTGTCATCAACAACGAATATATGCAGAAGCAGTGGGCAAAAGAGCATAATATTAAGTTCAGTGAAACAAATTGGCTTGAAACAATTCTTGAGGCACAGATAGCAGAATTTAAGCCGGATGTCTGGTTCTCGCATGCTGATGTCGATCCCGATTTCCGTTTAAAGATCAGAAGAAGCCATCCGAAGATTAAATTTATATTCGGTTACGACGGGACACTCAAGCATAAGGTATC
>JBLNAZ010000112.1:0-10023 GCA_050259615.1 Syntrophomonadaceae bacterium
TCTTCGTTCTGATTTAAGACCTCAACGTGCCACTCAACTACCCCTGACGCCACTTCGCCTTCTTTTACTTCTTTCTCCGTCTTGCGCTTGCAGGTGAGCTTTACATAAATTGTATCTCCCGCTCCAACGGGCTTAAGAAACCTCAGATTCTCTAATCCGTAATTTGCAATTACCGGGCCCGGCGCCGGATGCACAAACAATCCCGCCGCCGCTGCAATAATGAAATATCCGTGGGCAACCCTCTTCTGAAAGTAAGATTCAGATGCCGCAATTTCATCCATGTGCGCATAAAAAAAGTCGCCGCTTACACCCGCAAAATTAACTATGTCCGCTTCTGTTATTGTTCTGCGGTGAGTAGTAAGTGTTTCACCAATCTTAAGCTCATCAAAATATTTCTGGAACGGATGCACCTTGTCTGAAGTCTGATGCGCTCCTTCCATCCAAAGGTTTGTAATATGGGTCAGTGTAGTTGGCGATCCCTGAAGAGCAGTTCTCTGCATGTAATGCTTTACTCCCAGAATTCCGCCAAGCTCTTCACCTCCGCCGGCCCGTCCAGGTCCTCCGTGAACAAGCTGCGGCATGGGAGAGCCGTGACCCGTGGATTCCTTTGCCGAATCGCTGTTTATTATCATAACTCTTCCATGGTATGGCGCAAGCCCGAATGTCAGTTCCTTTGCAATGCTGTCATCCGCGGTAAATATGGAAACTACAAGACTCCCGTGCCCCATATTTGAAATCTTTATTGCATCATGAATCGATACGTAAGGCATTACTGTGTTAACGGGGCCGAATGCTTCAATCTCATGCGGCTCTGTGCATCCTTTGGGATCATTGCAGTAAAGAAGCACCGGATCAAGAAAAGCACCTTTCTCCTTATCGGCCTCAATCAGCTTGAAGTCATCCGAATATCCGTATATTACTTCCGTTACTTTGCTTAGCTCCATCACCTTTTCTTTTACCCTCTTAAGCTGATTGCGGCTTACAAGAGGACCCATTTTTACTTCAGCATTTTCAGGGCTGCCTATTTTCACGTCTGAAAGCCTTTTCTTTAACGCTTTAACAACGTCTGCTACTTTGTTAAGTGGTACAAGCGAACGCCTTATTGCAGTGCACTTCTGTCCTGCCTTAACCGTCATTTCGCGCACCACCTCCTTAACGAACAGATCAAACTCAGGCATATCAACAGTTACATCGGTCCCGAGTATAGAGCAGTTGATGGAATCTGTTTCCATGTTGAAGCGCACGGAATTATTCACAACAGAAGGGAGTGTCTTAAGCTTCCTGCCGGTTGCGGATGAACCGGTAAATGCCACCACGTCCTGGCACGTGAGATGATTTAACAGGTCGCCCGGATCTCCGCATATAAGCTGAAGCGAGCCCTCGGGGAAATACCCGGAATCTATTATCATGCGCACCAGCCTTTCAGCCAGAAACATCCCCTCGGGAGCGGGTTTTACAATTGAAGGCATTCCGGCAAGAAAAGCCGGGGCCAGCTTCTCCAGCATCCCCCAGCACGGGAAGTTGTAAGCGTTGATGTGGACTGCCGCGCCCTGCAGAGGCACCAGTATGTGCCTTCCTATAAAGGTGCCGTTTTTTGAAAGTATCTCGGGTTCACCTTCCACCAGAAACTTTTCATTCGGAAGCTCGCGCCTGCCTTTGCCCGCATACGTAAAAAATGTGCCTATGCCGCCTTCAATGTCTATCCATGAATCTGTTTTGGTTGCGCCTGTAAAACCCGATAATTTATAAAGCTCTTCTTTTTTATCGAAAAGGTACTTTGCAGTATTTTTTAATATTGCCGCGCGCTCATGAAAAGTCATGCCGCGGAGCTTCGGGCCTCCCACATTTCTTGCATATTCAAGCATCCCCTTAAAATCGAGTCCTTCGGAACTTATTTCTGCTACCTTCTCTCCCGTAGCCGCATTAAAAAGATCCTGGGCCTTACCTTCCGCTTCGTACCATTTACCCATCGCATAGCTTTCAAGTCTCATCTTTATTCCCGCACGTTAAATTTTAAGATTTAGTTTCATTCCAGGTCTTATAGATGCCCTTCTGTTTAGCCCTGTCTTCAGGAATTTCCCTTAGGGGTTCGCAGGGCCTGAAGGAGCTGTGCAGCCTTTCAGGCAGGGCCTGGTATATCCTTGTTCCTTCTGTCTTCCACACAATCATTTCATCGGTTACATCTTTAATGATTTTTGCCGGGCTGCCAACGGCAACTTTCCTATTGGGTATTTTCATATCCGCGGGTACAAGTGTAAGGGCGCCTATTACGCATTCATCTCCAACTGCCGCATTATCCATAATTACGGAGTTCATTCCAATAAGCGTGTTGCGTCCTATTACACAGCCGTGCAGAACTGCGCCGTGACCTATGTGCGCACTCTCGTGAAGAATGACCGTAACGCCGGGAAACATGTGTATAACGCAGTTCTCCTGGACGTTGCAGCCGTCTTCAATTATTATCTCCCCGAAGTCGCCTCTTATTGCAGCTCCGGGACCTACATATACGTCCCTTCCAATTATCACGTTTCCTGTTACAGATGCATTGGGGTGGATAAAGGCGCTTTCGTGAATGACAGGGCGGTAGCCTTCAAATTCAAATATATTGCTCATAATAATTAATTCTATAAATTCATGTTTTCAATAACTACAGCCATTCCCTGGCCCACGCCCACGCACATTGTACAAAGAGCGTAGCGTGCGCGCTTTTCTTCTAGCTCATACATGGCAGTTGTAATTAGCCTTGCGCCCGACATTCCCAATGGGTGCCCCAGCGCTATGGCGCCCCCGTTGGGGTTAAGCCTCGTGTCGCTGTCTTCTATCTTAAGCTCTCTAAGGCAGGCAAGAGTCTGTGCCGCAAAGGCCTCATTAAGCTCAATTACAGAAATTTCATTAAGAGTAAGGCCGCTTCTTTTTAATACTTCGAGTGTAGCCCTTACGGGCCCAATGCCCATAATGCCGGGCTCAACGCCTACAACGGCCGAGGCTGCAATGCGCGCTCTGGGCTTGAGGTTAAACTCTCTTACAGCGCTTTCTGAGGAAAGCAGAAGCGCACAGGCGCCGTCGTTTATGCCGGAAGAGTTTCCCGCTGTAACCGTCCCGCTTCCGTCTTTTCTGAAAGCAGGCCTGAGTGCCGATAAAACTTCAGTTGTGGTATTAGGCTTAATGAACTCGTCATTACTGAATAGCACCGTCTGGGCCTTAGTCTGAGGAATTTCAACCTCTGTAATTTCCTTCCTGAATCGCCCGCGTTTCTGTGCTCCGGCAGCTTTAGTCTGCGAGCGGCAGGCAAAAAGGTCCTGGTCCTCACGGCTTATATTGTATATTGCAGCCAGGTTTTCTGCAGTCTCGCCCATTGACTCAGTTCCGTACATCGCTTTCATTTTAGGGTTCACAAATCTCCAGCCGAGGCTTGTATCATAGATTTCAGCGTG
The DNA here is from genome assembly GCA_050259615.1 of Syntrophomonadaceae bacterium. Lineage (GTDB taxonomy): Bacteria > Bacteroidota > Ignavibacteria > Ignavibacteriales > SURF-24 > JAAXKN01. The sequence goes on from JBLNAZ010000112.1 coordinate 3,435, forward strand.
TCCCGAAAAGGGGGCTGCAGATTTGGAAAGAACGAAAGGAGCGCGGGTCATATTTTCAACGCCCCCTGCAATATAGAGCTCCCCGTCGCCAAGGCGTATTGCCCTTGAAGCTTCCACAACAGCGCTCATGCCCGAGGCGCAGAGGCGGTTGACTGTCTCGCCCGGGACGGTATAGGGAAGTCCTGCCAATAAAAGCGCCATTCTGGCAACGTTCCTGTTGTCTTCACCTGCCTGATTGGCGCACCCCATTATAACATCGTTAATGCGCGCGTAATCAACTCCGGGGTTCCGCTCAGTAATTTTGTGTATCACGTGTGCCGCAAGATCGTCTGCTCTTACGTGCGACAGACTTCCGGCATATTTTCCAATTGGTGTTCTTATGCCGTCAATTATATATGCTTCTCTGATAATCTGTTCTTTCATTATACCTCACCAGCAGGCAAAGGAAATATTATGAATAAAACTGCTGTTTATTTTTTACTATTTTCTTCAGCAGCGGTGAAGGCCTGTAGCGCTCCTCTCCGTATTCCTGCTGAAGTTCAGTAAGCTTGTTAAGGATTTTTTCGGGGCCTATTTCATCGGCCCATTTCAGCAATCCCAGAGGGTAGTTGACGCCTTTCATCATCGCAAGGTCTATATCCTCTCTTGAAGCAATGTTCTTATGCAGGGCGTCGGCTGCCTCATTTATCAGCATGGAAATAATACGAAACCAAATTTCGCGGGCAAGTTCAATGTCTTTTACCGGCTCCTCATTTAATGCTTCAGGACTGTAGTCGTAGAACCCCTGCCCGGTCTTTCTTCCCAGGCGTCCTGCCTCAACCATCCTTTTCTGCGTAACAGAAGGCCTGTAGCGCGAGTCGTAATAAAGTCCCTCAAAGACCGACTCGGATACCTTGTAATTAATATCGTTGCCGATCAGGTCCATAAGTTCAAAGGGCCCCATCCTGAAGCCCCCTATGACTTTCATTGCCCAGTCGATTGTCGGGGCGTCTGCTATATTTTCCTCCAGTATTCTTAATGCTTCCCCGTAAAAAGGCCTTGCAATGCGGTTTACAATAAAGCCCGGTGTATCCCTGGCAATAACAGGGGTCTTGTTCCAGCTGTGCACAATTTCACGCGCCCTGTCTACTGCTTCAATTGAAGAGGCCAGCCCGGGCACAATTTCCACTAGGGGCATAAGGTATGCGGGATTGAAAAAATGCATTCCCACAACTCTTGAAGGATCTTTGCATGCGGAGGCAATTGATGTAACGGACAAAGAAGAAGTATTTGTAGCAATTATGGCATCACTCGAAATGAGTTTTTCCATTTCAGAAAAAACATTTTTCTTCACCGAGAGCTCTTCAACTACAGCTTCTATTACAAGGTCCGATTTTGCAAGATCAGCAGTCTCGCAGGTGAATCTGATGTGTTCTTTAAGATTCCTGACCTCAGACTCGCTGAAGCGCCCTTTTTCTTTCTGGCGGTTTAGGATGCCGTATATCTCCTCTCTGGCGCTTTCCAGCACATGCGGACTTATTTCATAAAGTGCAGTCCTGCATCTGTTCAAGGCTGCGGCATATGCAATGCCGCGCCCCATAGTGCCGCCTCCAACAATACCCACGGAAAGATATTTCAAAGTGCCCCTCAGTTTATGCTAATAAAGTTTACTACCACGCGTATGCCTCGGGTGCCTGGTTGCCCGGTCCGGGCCATATTTCATTCAGCTTCCCAAGCATCTCATCTGAAAGTTTTATATGTATTACCTTTAGGCTTTCCTCCAGCTGTTCTATAGTTCTGGGACCGATTATAGGAGCGGTCACAACAGGGTTATGCATAACCCAGGCCAGCGCAATATTGGCAAGGCTCTGTTCGGCATCCTCGCAGCATCTTTCGTATGCCTCAAGCTGGCGGCGCAGTTTTCCAACTGATTCCTGCAGCGCGGGGCGGGCGCGCCTGCCTTCAGAAGGTGCGTTAAGAACCCCGCCGCTGAGTATTCCGCCTCCCAAGGGGCTCCATGGTATGAGTCCAAGTCCCATAGCATTGCATGCCGGAATTACCTCCAGCTCTATATGGCGGTTACGAAGGCTGTATATGCTCTGCTCTGAAACGAGTCCCAGAAAATTTCTTTTTTCAGCAATATAGTTTGCCTGCACAATATTCCATGCGGCAAAGTTGCTGCTTCCCACGTAAATAATTTTCCCTTCCTGTACAAGCTGTTCCATTGCCTGCCAGATTTCCTCCCAGGGTGTATCGCGGTCGACGTGGTGCATCTGGTAGAGGTCTATGTAGTCGGTCTGAAGCCGCTTAAGACTGGCCTCGCATGCAAGTTTAATACTGCGTGCCGAAAGTTTTCCTTCATTGGGCCAGTCGCTCATATTGCCGTAAACTTTTGTAGCCAGAACGGTTTTATCCCTGCGTGTGTGTCCTTTCTGAAACCACTTTCCAATGATCTCTTCTGTTCTGCCTTTATTTTCACCGCCATAGACGTTTGCAGTATCAAAGAAATTAATGCCGTGTTCCAAAGCGGCGTCCATTATCTTAAAGCTGTCGCCCTCGGCCGTGTAGGTTCCGAAATTCATTGTACCAAGGCAGAGCCTGCTTACTTTCAGGCCGGATCTGCCGAGACGTGTATATTCCATATTCTCCTCTTAACTTAAGTTTTGAAAATTTAACTGCCCGAAAAGCGCGCCTTGCGCTTTTCAAGGAATGCCCGAACCCCTTCAGTATAATCGCCCGTAGTGCCGGCAAGCTGCTGGAAATGGGCCTCAAGCTCGAGCTGCGAATCCAGGTCGCTGCTGAACGACCTGTTGAGTGCGCGTTTTATAAAGCCCAGACTCTTTGTTGGCATTTCCGCCAGTTTTTTTGAAAGCGCCGTTGCCTCCTTTATCAGCACTTCGGGCTCAACTACTTTATAAATAAGACCCATGTCGAAAGCCTCATAACACGTTATTTTCTCGCCCAGCATCATTAAGGCGGCGGCGCGGTGAAGGCCTGCAAGACGGGGAAGAAAGAATGTTCCGCCGCTGTCGGGCAGAAGTCCCACGTTGATGAATGACTGTATAAAAGAAGCGCTGCTTGAGGCAATAACAAAGTCGCATGCAAGGGCTATATTGGCTCCGGCCCCTGCGGCAATTCCGTTGACTGCACATACTACAGGTTTATCGATGCAGCGGATCATTTTTATAAGCGGGTTATAAACCTCTTTAACAACGAGCCCCGGATCAAGGAGCTTCCCCGTGTGGTCGGATATCTCTTTAAGATCCTGCCCCGAAGAAAATGCACGCCCTTCACCCGTAATCATTATGGCGCGTATATTTTCGTTATCTTTTGCCAGTTCGAGCGCCTTCAGGAGTTCGTGCGCCATCTCCCTGTTGAAGCTGTTGAGTACTTCCGGGCGGTTGAGCCTCAGGAGTTTTATAGAATCTTCAATACTGTATTTTATAAATTTGTATTCCATTTTCCGGGGCTGCTGCTGTTTATTATTTATATTAAAATCGTTTAAAATATTCAAAGGGCTGGCTGCAGCTGTTGCAGTAATAAAGCGATTTGCATGCCGTGGAGCCGAAGCGGCTCCTGAGGACGGTGTCATCCGAATCGCAGTATGGGCAGCTGACGCTTTCAGTATTGATCATGAGCGGAATGAACTCTTCGTCACCGCCCCTGGCAGGGGGAGCAATTCCGTAATCCTTCAGTTTATGCCTGGCTTCTTCAGAAAGCCAGCCGGTTGTCCAGACGGGCGAATAGACGGTCTTAACGCTGACGTCATCAAATCCCCTGGATTTTAGAGTCGAGATAATTTCGTCCTGAATCGTCTTCATTGCAGGGCATCCCGAATAAGTAGGTGTGATGCTTACGACGATGCGTCCTTCCGAAATTTCAACATCCCTTACAATTCCCAAATCCATAATGCTGAGAGCCGGCACTTCAGGGTCCATTACGTCTTTGAGATAACTTAATACTTCATCTTTTCCAATTCTCATATTATGCGTGTCCTTTCTATTTACCATTTTGCTCCGGGATAGGATCGTGCAAGAATCTGCATTTCTGAAAGCAGGTGCCCGAGGTATTCCGTATGAATGCCTTTTCTTCCCCCTTTGGCCATATGCTGATCTTCCCGGGGGATAGTAAGTGTAGCCCTGGAGATGACGTCTTCAACTCTCTGCTGCCATGCGGGTTTTAAGAGCCGGCATTCAGGTACAAGCCCCTCTTCAAAAAGAACTCTGCCGGTTCCTTCATCCAGAAAAAGCTCACCCGTATACATCCAGATCTCATCTAATGCATGCTGCATTCTGTAATGGCTTTCTTCTGTTCCGTCTCCAAGCCTCAAAACCCATTCTCCGGTATGCCTGAAGTGATACCTTACTTCCTTAAAAGATTTAGCAGCAATAGAGGCAAGCTTTGCCGACCTGCTTTTCTGGAGCTCGCCGAACAAAATGAGGCTGTAGGAGCTGAAAAGGAACTGCCGGGCTATGGTAAAGGCAAAATCGCCAATAGGAAGCTCGGTAATCTGGAAGTTCTTAAAATCCATGGCGTCGCGGAAGAAAGCCAGGTCATCTTCTGTTCTTCCTAGTCCCTCGGTTTCGCCTGCAAACTGAAGGAAAGCGTTTGCCTCACCCAGGCAGTCGAGCGCAATGTTGCTTAGCGCAATATCTTCTTCAAGTACAGGGGCGTGGCCGCACCATTCGGAGAGCCTGTGGCCTAGAATAAGAAGGTCGTCTCCTAAACCCAGCAGGTAATTAAAGAGTACCGTTTTAAGCCTGTTCTCATTTTCACTCATACTCCTCTGACTCCTTTGGGGACTTTATAGAACTGGGGGTGGCGGTAGATTTTATCGTCTGCCGGATCAAAAAACGAATCGTTGTCCTGAGGTGCAGTAGCAGTTATTTCTTCTGAAGGAACTACCCAGATGCTCCTTACGGGTCCCCGCCTGGCGTACACGTCGCGTGCATTCTGAAGTGCCATTTCAGCATCTGCTGCGTGCAGGCTTCCTGAATGTATGTGGGGGCCGCCCGGTTCCTCCTGCAGAAACACTTCCCAGAGTGCCCATTGTGTATCGTTACCGATGCTTAGTGGCATTTGTCCCTCTCATTATTTATTCAAACTCAAGCTGTCCGGCTTAAGATGCTATGCCGTTATTCTTCTTTTTTCAGCGTATGCTTCTGCTGCAATTCTTACCCATTCGCCGTTTTTCTGGGCCTGGTTTCTTGCCTTGAGGCGCTCGCGGTTATAAGGTCCCTTTCCGCTGATAACATCAAAGAATTCCTGCCAGTCGATTGGACCGTAATCCCAGTGGCCTGTGGCCTCGTTGTATTTAAGTTCAGGATCCGGAAGTGTAAGCCCCACTGCCTGTGCCTGCGGGACGGTAAGATCTATAAAGCGCTGACGGAGCTCTTCGTTGCTTTTAAGCTTAACTTTCCACCTTAAAAGTTCAGCGCTGTTGGGGGAATCTTTATCGCCGGGACCGAACATCATAAGGGAAGGTTTCCACCAGCGGTTTACGGCATCCTGAGCCATAAGTTTCTGTTCGGGAGTGCCGTTTGCAAGCACAGTTATTATTTCGTAGCCCTGTTTTTTATGGAAGCTTTCCTCTTTGCAGATTCTTAGGTTTGCCCTGGCGTAAGGCCCGTAGGAGCATTTGGCCAGCATAGTCTGGTTTACAATTGCCGCTCCGTCTACGAACCATCCTATTGTACCCATATCGGCCCAGGAGAGTGTAGGATAATTAAAGATGCTGGAATATTTTGCCCTGCCCGTAAGGAGCTGTTCAATGAGCTCGCTTCTTTCAGCTCCCAGTGTTTCGGCGGCGCTGTAAAGATAAAGCCCGTGCCCGGCTTCATCCTGTACCTTTGCAATCAGTATCATTTTGCGTCTTAAGCTCGGGGCCCGCGTTATCCAGTTGCCTTCGGGCAGCATGCCTACAATTTCAGAATGAGCGTGCTGGGAAATCATGCGTATCAACTGCCTGCGGTAGCCTTCCGGCATCCAGTCCTTGGGTTCAATGGTTTCTCCGGCATTGATCCTGGCTTCAAATGCCTGAAGTTTTAACTCGTCGTCCATAGTTTCTCTTTCGGAAAGAATTGATTTTTGCCCTCGCTATGAAATAATCTATACAAAAACAGGCTTAAAGGCAAGGCGGGAAAAAATGTGGAATTTATGCTGAAAAGGCCTTATTTCTTCTCGAAATGCTGGTAGTCTTTTGTGCTGCGCCATGTGGCGCCCCACTTCCAGCCCCGTTTTGTGAAGGCTTTAACAACAGAAGAAGAAGGTGTAATTGTGCCGGGTGTTTTTGCGTCGTACCTGGAGCCCGGCGGGGAGAATTTGCCATTCTGAAACTGCGGGTTCTGAAGGGGATTGATGTCAATTGCACCCCCCGTGGAGTGGGCAGAAAGGATTTTAGTACCCTTTACAAGACGGTAATTGAAGGCCGAGGTGTTATTGCCGGCCATGGAAAGGGAATCTGACCAGTTATATTTTGCTATTGGAATTACTTTTCCAACGGGGAAACGGCTTTCTTCAATTTCACGGAAAATATCCTTTATCTCACCTGCCAGATCGGTGCGTATGAGAACCTGCCCCTCGTGGAGCTTCCCGTCAAATGAATAGTAGC
>JBLNAZ010000113.1:0-3351 GCA_050259615.1 Syntrophomonadaceae bacterium
TTGGAAATGTCCTCCATTATGGAGCTGTATTCCTCAAACCGGTCCTTCCTGTTTTCCGACCTGGAATTGGTGGACGATATCATTACGGCTGAACTTATAAGTTCCAGGCTTCTTTCTGCAATCTCAGGGATCAGGTATTTTGAGGAGATCATTTCACCCTGTTCCGTAATTTTAATTTTCCCCTGTATAGTTCCTCCGGGCTGCGCAAGTATCGACTGATTTAACGGGCCGCCGCCTCTTGATATGCTGCCTCCGCGGCCGTGAAAGAGTATAAGTTCAACGCCGGCGCTTTTGCAGAGCCGTGTAAGATTGCGCTGCGATTTATATAGTTCAATTTTAGAAGTTACAATTCCGCCGTCTTTATTGCTGTCGGAATATCCTATCATGATCTTCTGCACCATCTGCCTCAGCTTGATGTGGTTCCGGTAGGCATCATTTTCAAAAAGCTCGTGCATAATGGCTTCAGAATTCTCCAGGTCGTCTATCGTCTCAAAGAGGGGGAGTATATCGAAGATCGACTTGTATAGCCCTTCGCGCCCCGCGTGGACGAGCCCCGCTTCCTTTGCAAGCAGAAGGACCGACATGACGTCGCTTACAGCCGAGCAGTTGCTGATAATATAATCGTTGCAGGAGGCTTCTGAAATATTTTCCTTTGCCCACCTGATAACGGCCAACTCACCAATTACCTGCCGGGCAGTATCGCTCAGCTCCGTGAACTGATTTGTAATCGGCCTGGGGTTCAGTATCTCCAAAGTAAGATGGCGATTTTTTTCATCCTCCTTCAGCTTCGAAAAATTCTTTATCCCGCAGTATGATAATATTTCTTCTGCAGCCTCTCTTATCAGTGAAGCATTCTGTCTTACGTCGAGCGTTATAAAATTAAAACCGAAAGTTTTCACTTTATAAATAAGAGGAAGAATTTTAGAGTCTGCAATTATACGCCCCCTGTTTTCAGTCAGGCTGTCGTACATCAGCTCCAGGTCGCTTATAAATTCCGCAGCGTCTTTATAGCCGTCACCCTGCCGGTCAATTGTTTTCCTGAGCTTCAGTGAAATAAGAAAAAGTTTAACGCGGTAAATTTCAGACGGATCGCGCAGCACGCTCTCAGTTACGGAATCCTGAAGACTGCTCCCGTCGCTTTCAACCGAAAGGTGAAGCCTGGGACTTGCAGAAACCAGGTTAGTTGAAGTGCTTATGGAATCGTAGACAGGATCCAGATCCTTAAGATAAAGCTCCAGTATAAGTTTCCTGTAGTTTTCCACGGTCTCTTTTGTAATATCCACCGTTACGTAAGGGTGCCCGTCCCTGTCGCCCCCCATCCAAGAACCGAACTTTAAGATGGCAGGCGCAGGATTTTGAATATTATAGACCGAGCCGAGCTTCGAGTTCAGGTTTTCATAGAATTCAGGAATAACGTCATAAAGCACATTCTTAAAGAAGAAGAGCCCGCGCTGAATCTCGTCTTTAACGGTCACTTTATGGAATCTTATTTCATTCGACTGCCAGAGGAGTGCAACTTCGGTCTGCAGCTGCCGCCTGATTCTGTCCTCCTCTGAGGGTGTAAGCCTGGTATACTCCCTTTTCAGGAGGAGGCGGCTTATATTAAGTATCTTCTTCAGTATGGTCTGTCTTGTGGCTTCAGTGGGGTGGGCCGTAAAAACCGGTGTTATCTCGAGAGAATTAATTACATCCTGCAGCAGTTCCGGCGCAGTGCCTTCATTTTTCAGGCACATGAGCGCTTCTTCAACAGATCCCTTCTGCGGGCGGTCGTTTAAGAAGATGTGGGCCCTCATGCGTCTTATGCGGTCAATTTCATCGGCGGCGTTAACGAGTATAAAATACACAGAAAATGCCTTTACCACCTTGTATGCCTTTTCAGGCGTAAAAGTATCTATTAAGGAAACGATTTTGTTTCTTGTTTCGTCGCTGTATTCAGTTCTGAGTGTTTTTGTAAGTGCCCTCAGTGCCTCCACAGACTCAAAAAGGTCCGGATCTTCCTGTTCCACCAGTACATTGCCCAGTATAATGCCAAGTTCACGGACATCCTTTTTTAGGGGTTCATCCTTTTCAGTTTCTTCCAGCTGTGTTAAGGGTTTTGTATTCATGTTGAGTTCCCTGTTTTTCAGAATTAATCTTTAGCCAGTGCAGCCCTTTTGAAAGTCTGCATTTTCTAAAGATAGGCTGTTTTTGGATAAATGTCATCAGGGAATTCAGGCACCCGCAAAATACCTGGATTTACTTTAAGAGGAGCATTTTTCTGGCGGCGCGGTAATTGGCAGAACCCGAGGTGGCGCTGGCCTCCATGGAATAAAAATATATTCCGGAGGAAAGCCCCGAGGCATTGAAATCGAGCTCGTGGCAGCCCGCATCTTCCACCCTGTCTATAAGGATTTTTACAACTCCGCCAATCGCGTCGTAAATTAAAAGTCTTACCCTGCTTTGCCACGGCAGCGTATAACTTATTTTTGTTGAAGGATTATAAGGATTGGGATGGTTCTGGAAAAGCGCATAGTCCATGGGTATCATTTCTTTTTCACTTACAGCTGTCACTGCGGAAGCCTTGGCCTCATTGCTGAAAGCCGAGAACGCAATCTGGCTGAAGGCCCTTATTCTGTAGCTGAAGACTGCATTTCGGGGCAGGGAGTCGGTATATGATGTTACGTTTTTATCGGGGCTTGCTATATGAGTGTATAGGGAATCAGAAGCTTCTTTTCTTTCCAGATAGCAGCCATCTTCACTTTGGGAATTATCCCTCCATGTAAGTCTGACTTTGGGGCCGGACAGCCTTTCAGCCTTCAGGCTGTCGGGCGCCAGGAGAGTTGTTGAAAATCCGTAACACTCAGAGTGTGATCTTATTCCCAGCGAATCCTTTGATGAAACTTTCCAGTAATACCGGAGGCCGTCTTTGAGAAGATTTACTTCAGCCCGGGGGATACTTAAAAGTGTATCTGAAAAAACCGTTCTGGAAAAAAGCCCGTCTTCTGAAATCTGAATGGAATAGCTTTTTGCGTCGGGTGCAGGGCTCCAGTTAAAGTTCAGTTTCAAAGGCTGGTCCTTTGCATTATCCTCGGGCGATGTAAGGTGCGGCATTATAGGAGCGCTGATAATGGAAGTATTACTGTAGCCGGATGAATAGTAATCATTAAAGGCTTCTACTCTGTAGGAATAGACTTTTCCCTCCTCAACTGTTGAATCTGTAAAGCTTGTGGATCCGGGGCCTGCCACATAAAGCCGGGTAAAGAAGTCTGAAGCAGACGACTTTCTTTCAATTATAAAACCTTTTTCGTTGTCGGATATGTCTGACCAGCTAAGGACTACCGAACGCCCGTCTGCGGATTTCCGCGCAGTAAG
>JBLNAZ010000114.1:0-26713 GCA_050259615.1 Syntrophomonadaceae bacterium
ACAAAGGGAACCTCCTGTTTATTGAAAAACAGTCTCTTCATCACAAGCGCTACAAGTACGGCAACCATGACTCCGGCAAAATAAATTGAAACCAGCACCAGCCCCTGATTGTGCTGGAAGAAGGCTGAGATCAATAGAACATAGACCGGTAGGCGCGCACTGCACGACATAAAAGGAGTAATCATCATTGTCAGAATTCTGTCCTTCCTGTTCTCAAGCGTACGAGTTGCCATAATAGCCGGAACATTGCATCCGAATCCCATCAGCAAAGGAATAAAAGATTTTCCATGCAGTCCTATCTTATGCATCAGCTTATCCATGATAAACGATGCCCTGGCCATATAGCCTGAATCTTCCATGAAAGAAATGAAAAAAAACAGGATCATGATATTCGGAAGGAAAATAATAACCCCGCCTACACCGCCAATGATGCCGTCTGTAAGCAGGTCACGCAGAGGACCTGCAGACATTGAAGTTTTTATGAAATCACCCAGAAGGCTGACACCTGATTCGATCAGGTTCATCGGGTATTTACCAAGTGAGAAAGTGGTCTGAAACATAAGCCACATAAAAAAGAAGAATATTGGGAATCCGAAGAGCTTATGTGTAAGAAAAACATCTATATTGGCTATTTTTTTTCGGTTCTCTTCGGCTCCGGGCTTGAAGGTTTCACCCAGGGCCCCTGCAATAAATCCGTACTTTGCATCAGTTACAATACCGTCCGACTTTTCATCATATTCATTCTCAAGCTTTTGAACCTCTTCGTCAAGGGCAGTTTTAATTTTATTTATATTTGAACAGGGCTCAATCTGTCTTAAAGTGGTTTTATCGTGCTCAAGCAGTTTAATAGACAGATAGCGCGAGGAAAATTTGTCGGTTACCTGCTTATTTTCCCTGATAAGGGGCTGAATGCGCGAAATAGCTCCTTCGATACCGCTGCCATAGTTAATGTGGATATGCCTTACAATGGGGTCCTTGTCTTCATAAACATCTATTAACTTCTCGAAAAGTTTGTAAATCCCCCGCCCTTTTGAAGCCACTGTTGGAATAATAGGGATGCCGATCATCCGGCCTAAGATTTCATAATCGAGTTTTGCCCCTCTTGCTTCAAGCTCGTCATACATGTTCAGGGCTATTACAACCTTTATGTTCATGTCGATAAGCTGCGTTGTCAGATAAAGGTTTCTCTCGAGGTTGGAAGCGTCAATAACATTTACTACTATATCCGGCATTTTTTCTGTAATATGCCTGCGGACAAAGAGTTCTTCAGGAGTATATTCAGTTATAGAATATGTGCCGGGCAGATCGACAATGCGGAACGTATACGAAGACTGTATGAAAGTTGCTTCACGCGCATCTACAGTAACGCCCCCGTAGTTGCCAACCCTTTCGCGCGAACCCGAAGCAAAGTTATATAAAGTGGTTTTCCCGCAGTTCGGATTGCCCACAAGAGCAACATTAATTGTTTTTCCCTTTATACCGGCTGTAGTCTTGAGTGTTTCTTCATCTATTACTCCCTCGAATCTTTGACTGTCAATTATATGAGCCGGATCCGCTGAAACAACTTCCACCAGGCGGGCTTCAGAACGGCGCAGAGAAATCTCATAACCCATTATTTCATACTCTACCGGATCCTGCAAAGGAGCGTTTTTTATTACCTTCACCTTTTTGCCCTTTACAAATCCCATTTCAGTAATGCGCTTGCGGAAAGCACCATGGCCTGAAACTTTTGTAATAATCCCCTCTTCCCCTGTTTTAAGCTCAGAAAGCTTGTAATCTTTTATTAATTCTAAGGGACCTATGATTTTTTCGGACGTTTTTATTTCTTCTTTGTACATCTTTCAAATTCCTTTAAACTAATGCCCATGCGTACTATGCCGGTTATAAGCCTGAGGCTCATTATCTGTAAGTTTTAATCATTTTTATCCTTTAAGCAGATAAATCATATTAAGACTTTCGAATTTGCACTGTACAAAGGTAATTTCTTAAATGGGGTAAAACAATCACCATAAATGATGAAAAAAAGAAGGTCTGATCCCAAATAATGGGGATTAGTACACTCTTTCTTGGTGAATTTATAAAAAGTAATACTTGCTGGAGATCTGATGCTGGTATTTCCATGAAATGTTTTTCCTGCGGGGAGATAACAGTGAGAGCGTTTATAAAGAGTTTACCGGCAATTTCCTTAAAAGAATTGCCGGCTGCAAGGCGTTGAAGACCTCTGTTACTCTTTGGCTAAGCTGTTATGTTTTCTTTCTGCGCCTCTGAGACAATCAGCTTTTATGAAATAAACAGCTTCACCTTTTTTTGAGTTAATTAAACAGAATTAATACTCCCAGGTGGGCAGTAATTAAATCTGTTTTTGATTTAGAAGGAGTAAACAGCACTTTCCCATTCTCTATTCTCATTGAACCTTCCTTCAGGTACTCGGCTTCAGATCCCAGCATATAGCGGGCTTTTAAGTCTATCCAGATGCTGGAAACTTTCCAGTGCGGGTTGGCTTCTTCATTATCATTTTCCATATCATGAACCTTTATCATGAGCCCCCCTCCTCCGCCGTAATTCCATGCCCAGTCGTCGAAATTTGTGGAGCTGGCCACGTCCTTATCAAAGCTGCCGGTACTTTTAATCTGAGTCTGTGTGTAAAGGTATGATCCTCCCCAAAGCCCTTCAATATATGGTCTTACGCTTCCGTAAGGCGGCATTATCTGCAAAAGGAGGTGAAAGTTTACAATATTGTTGGTCCTGTTGACGTCAACCGTAACATCAGGAATAGTTGTGCTAAAAGGCTCGTTGCGCGATTCGCTGCCGTAAGTCATAAAGCTTCCGTCGAGGCCCAGTGTAAATGGAATTGAAGGCTTTACAGTCCAGAAGGCCAAATACCCCTCCGCCCCAAAACCAATACGGTCTACGCTTTTTTTGAATTCCCCCTGAGGAAATCCCATCATAAAGTTAATTCCTGCAGACTGAGCCATTATATTACTGCAGAAACAAAATAGAAATATAAGCGGAACTACAGCGGTAAATTTACTTTTCATTCTTATTCCCCCGGTTTAAAAAGTTTACTTTAATATTAATGAATTTTCTGTAGAATTTCTATTTCATTATTACAGGGAAAACAGAGACAATTTCCTTAAAACGAACTTTTTTAGCTAAAGCTAAGTTATAATATGAATAATATTTTAGTGAAGAAATAATTAAAGGGCTGATTAAGCAAAGATAAAATCGACAGAGATGAAAATAATACTACTAACGGGAAATGAAAAGGAACTGGCGGCAATATTAAAGGGTATTCAGGAAAGGTTCAGCGAAGAACTTGCTCTTAAATCCGTATCAGACCCTGGCGCGGCATTCAGCCTTATGAAAGAATATGAGTTTGATCTTTTCATTGTGGACCTGGATCTGCATGCTTTGGATGACAGGGATACACTTTCAAACCTTATGATTTCCGCAGCAGGAATGCCCGTATTGGTTATTGGCAGCAGAAATCTTTCAACTGAAGAAGCCCTGTCGCTTGGAGCAGACGACTACATCCTTAAAAGTGAACTTAGTCCCGCCTTGGTGGAACATTCCATAAAGCATGTCCAGAAGCTCAGAAGAATGGAAAGAAAACTGAAGGAAAAAGAGGAGCAGATTGTCTTAACTGTCCAGCATTCCCCCGTGCTGATATTAAAGCAGGATATGGATCTGCATTATATATGGAACAATAATTCATTTCTCGGATATACTTCAGATGAATTACGGGGTAAAACAGACAACGAACTTCTGCCCCCGGAAGATGGCCTCGTTCTAACAGCAATTAAAAAACAGGTAATTGAGTCATCACTCAAGACACGCAAAATCGTCAGGACAAAAGCAAACGGCAGGGATTACTATTATGACATCGGCATTGAGCCCGATTTTGACGAACACGGCAATATAAAGGGCGTAGTTTCTACGGCGCTTGATATAACAGAAAAAAAAAGTGTCGAGCGGGATTTTTTAAGAGCAAAGAGTCTTTTGGAAAAGATGTTTGCAAACCTGAATGAAGCCGTCTTTGTAAGCGAGAGGTCAAATGGAAAAATAATAGCATGCAATCCTGTAGTTGAAAGAATTTTCGGCTATAAACCGAATGAGGTCATAGGGAAAAACCCTCTGTTCCTGTTTCCTTCATCAGAACATTATGAAAATATCAAAAGCCTGGCCGGACCATCCCTTGAAAAGAAAAATGTATACCAGTCTGAATACCAGATGAAGAGAAAAGATGGAACAATAATAGACACCGAGCACACGATTAACCTTCTGAAAAAGTCAAAAGGCTGGGATGAAGTGCTTATAACAATAATAAGCGATATTACCGAGAGAAAAAGAACCGAACGGGCACTGATCAGCGCCAAGGAAAAAGCAGAAAGGTCCGACCGCATGAAAACTGAATTTCTGGCTCAGATATCGCATGAGATCAGGACCCCTGTTAACACCATATTAACCTATTCAGGATTCCTGAAAGAAGAACTGGACTTAAGAGAAGACGATGATCTCAGGAAAAACTTCAGGATAATTGAAAAAGCCGGCAAAAGGCTCTTCAGAACCGTGGATCTCATAGTAAACATGTCTGAACTCCAGACAGGCACCTATGAACTTTACCCGAAGGAGCTTGACGTATATAACGACCTCCTTCTGAACCTTTATGTTGAATTCAGGAAATATGCTTCCGATAAAGGCGTCGAGATACAGCTTATAAATTATACAAACGATGCCGTAATATTTGCAGATGAATATTCAACCTCACAGGTCTTCCGCAGCTTAATTGACAACGCCGTTAAGTACACTGACCAGGGAACCATCAGAATACTGCTTGAAAAAGACGAGGAGGACCGGATTGTTGTGTCTGTGGAAGATACGGGGATCGGAATTTCAGAGAGTTATCTTCCAAGTCTGTTTGAACCCTTTTCGCAGGAAGACCAGAGCTATACAAGAACTTACCAGGGAAACGGACTTGGGCTTGCACTGGCAAAAAAGTATGCTGAACTTAATAAAGCAGTTATTGAAGTAAAAAGCGTTAAGGGGTCGGGCTCTGTTTTCAGGGTGATCTTTGACAGTTAAAGACGGGATTAAAAAGCACAAAAAAAGCGCCCGTGAAATCTTCCGGGCGCTTTTTTATTTTCCTAAATCCAGAACCAAATTATCTCGTCAGCTGCCTGTATTTAATTCTGTGCGGCTGATCGGCCAGACTGCCAAGTCTCTGGCGCTTATTTTCCTCGTAGTCGGAAAAGTTGCCTTCGAACCATACCACCTTGCTTTCGCCTTCAAAAGCTAGTATATGGGTTGCAACGCGGTCCAGGAACCAGCGGTCGTGGCTAATAACAACAGCGCATCCGGCAAAATTTTCCAAAGCCTCTTCCAGAGCACGCATCGTATTAACGTCCAGGTCGTTTGTAGGTTCGTCAAGTAAAAGAACGTTGGCACCTGACTTGAGCATCATTGCAAGGTGCACACGGTTGCGTTCACCGCCTGAAAGAAGTCCCACTTTCTTCTGCTGTTCGCCACCGGAAAAGTTGAACTGAGCGACGTAAGCTCTGGAGTTCACGCTCCTGTTTCCGAGCATAAGGTTGTCCTCGCCGCCCGAAATCAATTCCCAAATAGTTTTTTCAGGATCAAGTGCCTCTCTGGACTGATCTACATAGGCCAATTTTACAGTTTCCCCGATTTTTATTTCGCCTGAGTCGGGGGTTTCCATTCCGGTAACCATCTTAAAAAGAGTAGTTTTTCCGGCACCGTTAGGACCTATGATACCTACTATACCTCCCGGCGGGAGTGAGAAGTTCATACCCTCAACGAGCAGTTTTTCGCCGTAAGCTTTATTAACGCTTAAGGCCTCAATGACGTTATTGCCCAGGCGTGGCCCTGCGGGTATATAGATTTCAAGCTCTTTCTGAAGCTTTTCCGATTCCTGTTTCAAAAGGTTCTCATAAGAAGTAATTCTTGCCTTGGACTTTGCGTGGCGTCCTTTAGGAGACATCCTGATCCAGTCCAGCTCGCGCTGAAGTGTTTTCTGGCGTTCGGATTCCTTCTTTTCTTCAAGCTGCAGGCGGTTCTGTTTCTGTTCGAGCCACGAGGAATAGTTGCCTTTCCAGGGAATTCCCTGTCCGCGGTCGAGTTCAAGTATCCAGCCTGCAACATTATCCAGAAAGTAGCGGTCGTGTGTAACGGCAATTACAGTACCTTCATACTTCTGGAGGTGGTGCTCCAGCCATGCAACAGATTCAGCATCCAGATGGTTTGTAGGTTCATCCAGAAGCAGGATATCCGGCTTTTTAAGCAGGAGTCTGCAGAGTGCCACTCTTCTTTTTTCGCCGCCCGAGAGAACCCCGACAAGGGTATCGCCAGGAGGGCATCTGAGGGCATCCATAGCCATTTCAAGCTTTGAGTCGAGTTCCCACGCGTCGAAAGCTTCAAGACGTTCCTGCACCTTGCCCTGGCGCTCCAGAAGCTCAGTCATCTCGTCGTCAGACATCGGCTCAGCAAATCTTTCGTTAATTGAATCGTATTCCTTCAGCAGGTCCACAATTTCCTGTACGCCTTCCTGTACAATTTCCTTAACCGTTCTCATCTCATCCAGCTGAGGCTCCTGTTCAAGATATCCTATTGTAAAGCCGGGAGAAAGCACGGTTTCGCCGTTAAAATCCTTGTCAACTCCGGCAAGTATTTTAAGAAGCGTGCTTTTACCTGATCCGTTCAGGCCCAGTACGCCTATCTTAGCGCCGTAAAAGTATGACAGATATATGTCCTTAATTACCGGTTTCTGATTATAAAACTTGCTTACCCCGATCATGGAGTAAATAACCTTGTTAGGTTCAACTGCCGCCATTATAAATGGTTCTCCTTTTCTCGTTTTTATACGTATTTTTTCAAAATCTTCAGTCCGGTATTATATGCCTAAAAGCCCTAATTGTCAATAAAAAACTGAGGCCTAAAATCAGGCGCCTATATAAACCATCAGGATTTTTCTCTTCATCTTATCACTTATGACTAGCCCCAAGCTTCAGCTTGGGGAGACTTTTTAGACCGGTGCGGCATGGAAATTTCACGGATTTATCTTTATGTTTAAACCTGTTTTTCAAGTTAAACTATCCGGGAAATTATGGAACCAAGAAAAGATTATAACCCGCAGATGCATTCGGCCGAACATATATTAAACCAGACAATGGTAAGAATGTTTAACTGCGGAAGAAGCTTCAGCGCTCATATTGAAAAAAAGAAATCCAAGTGCGACTACCGTTTCGAGCGCAACCTGACTGAAAGTGAAATCCAGACCATTGAAAATAAGGTGAATGAAATTATTCAGCAGGACCTCCCCGTTACAGAGGAATTCTTAAGCCGGGATGAAGCTCAAAAGACCTTCAACCTTGAACGCCTGCCTGAAGATGCCGGCAACAGTGTCAGAATCGTAAAAGTTGGCAGCTATGATGCCTGCCCGTGCATTGGTCCTCACGTAAGCACTACAAAGGAAATAGGATCCTTTAAGATAATTTCCACCGACTTTAACGAAGGCGTCTTAAGAGTCCGTTTTAAGAACACCAGCAATGAAAAGTAAATTAACCCTCTTCTGGAAGCCTCTTTTTGCTGTTCTGGTCTGGGGTGCTTCTTTTGTTGCAACAAAAATTGCACTGGCTGAGGCTAAGCCCGTAACAATTGTTTTTACGAGGCTTATACTAGGGATAATGTTCCTGGCTGTTGTGGTTCTCTTTAAGGACAGGAAATTCACTATACCGGCCAGAGTGCTTAAAAGCATTATTCTGCTGGCGTTGATAGCTTCTTTTCACCTGTGGATACAGGTTACAGGACTGCAGTTTACTTCTGCCGCAAATACAGGCTGGATTGTAGGTTTCACGCCTGTATTTATGGCTGTTATAGGAGTGCTGTTTTTCCAGGAATCCATGAATCTTATAAGAATTGGGGGCATTTTAATTTCCCTCGCGGGGCTCTTTCTTCTGATCAGTAAAGGTGACATAACCAACATTGGACTCATTTCAAACCAGGGGGATTTTCTTGTCCTTGCCAGTTCAGTTACCTGGAGCATCTATTCGGCGCTGAATAAAAAGATCTCAGTCCATTACTCTCCCCTTCTTACTATCTTTTATCTTTTCACCTTTATGGCTGTCATTCTGGCTCCTTTTGCACTCAGACGTGAATCAATTGAATCAGTTATTAATATGTCGCAAAACGCCTGGCTTGCTATAATATTTCTCGGTTTGTTCTGTTCCGGTATAGCCTACGTTCTCTGGGCACAGTCATTAAGGGAGATGGAAGCAGCCAGTGTGGGGGTATTTCTTTATATCGAGCCTTTTGTTACGGTTTTCACGGCTTGGATGATTCTTCAGGAACACATCACAATTCTTACCATTGTAAGCGGCTTAATAATTACACTGGGGGTGGTCTTTGTCAACTGGAGGCCCGGAGTTCCCATGAAGGCTTAAATTGCCCCGGTAACAGGGCGTATTTTGGATTTTACATAACAGGTTGACGACGGTACCTTGATTTAAAGATATTTTTCAATATTTTTAGATTATTATCAACATCGCCGGATCCGGAATGAAATTTAATCTTGTCTGGAATGTCATCAAGGAAACCTCCAGCAAGTGGAGTGACGATAAAGCTCCCAAACTTGCAGCCTCTCTCTCTTTTTATACTATTTTCTCAATTGCACCTTTGCTGCTTTTAATAATAGCCATTGCGGGCCTTGTATTCGGGAATGATGCCGCCCAGGGCAGGATTGTTGAACAGCTTCAGTCTTTTGTTGGTAAAGAAAGCGCCGTGCTCATTCAAAATGCAATTAAACAGTCGAGCAACATACAGTCGGGCATTATTGCAACCGTTATTGGAGTTTTAACTTTACTTCTGGGAGCCTCGGGTGTTTTTCTTGAGCTTCAGGATTCGCTTAATATGATCTGGAAGGTAAGACGGCAGCCGGCCAAGGCAATTGCTGCATTTATTAAGAGCCGTCTTATTTCCTTCGCGCTCATTATTGCCGTGGGAATATTACTGATGGCATCTCTTATTGTAAGTACGGTAATTTCAGCTCTCAGCGACTTTATAGAACGGTATATTTCAATTCCGGCCTTTGTTTTAAGCCTGACGGATTTTGCCGTCTCTCTGGTTATTATGGTTGTGCTTTTCTCCATGATTTACATGGTGCTGCCTGACGTAAAGCTTTCGTGGAAAGACGTAAGGATTGGCGGACTGATCACATCTCTGCTTTTTATTTTAGGCAAATACCTGATAAGTTTGTATCTGGGCAGAAGCAGTGTTAGTTCCACATTCGGGGCAGCCGGATCTCTTGCGCTTTTCATCGTCTGGATTTACTACACTGCCCAGATACTTTTTCTTGGGGCTGAGTTTACATATGTTTATGCCGTTAAGTTCGGTTCAGGCATAGTCCCGAAACAGCCTTAATAAAATTTAACTTAATAACGCTCTTCACTTACCCTTACAGGTACAGGATTGTCGTGCGGCTCACCAAGCCTTCCTCCAATAGCAGCAGCTACTGCACCCAGAATGAGACCGATAAAAGCAAAAATAGCTGCTTTGGACATTGCGGCCGCAACTGTATCACCCGTCTCGCGGGCTTTCTGCACCAAAGAATCTTTGGTTGCGGCCAATTTTTGTTTCGACTGGTTGTATGTCTGAATCCAGTTATCCACTATCTGGTTTGCCTCCTGGCGGCTTTTACCCGTCCTTTTCATAATCACGTTTACTGCAGCTTCCCGGTCGGCAGCATTTGCAATATTTCCGGCACGGTTAAACAGGCGGTCTATTAGGTTATCCGCTTCATTGCCTGTTGACTGCGGATTCTGAGCCGCGTCTTTGGCGCTTCCGGTAACGTCCTGCATGGCCTCATTACCCTGCTGCCTTAGATTCTCGGGCTGGAGCTCCGGTTTACCCGTCTCGCGCAGTGTGCGGCGTGCCTCTGACTTTAAGTCGGCCAGGTCAATTCCCTGTTTCTGGAGTTCGCCTTTTACAGCTCCCGCCACCTCAGGCGCCACAGCCGCAACACCCTGACCTGCCATTGAAAGCGTCTTGCCCACAAGGCTGCCCGCGCCGCTTATAATACTTCCAATAGCAGTGGTAAGCAGGTAAAATGAAACAAGAGTAAAGACACTGAAGGTAAGTACACCATGCAGCATACTGTCAAAAGCCCTCGGTACACCGGCCAGGCGTGCCGAAGTCATGCCCCCAAGAAAAAGGGCAATTAGCATACTGACAACCCACCAGATGAGCGCCCCTGTTCCAAGTCCTGAAAAAGGATTGCTCTGCTGTAAAGGTTCAATGGATCCAAAGCCTATTCCTAAACCTAAGAGGCTAAGGATCAGCTGAGCTACCAGCGCTACAACCACGCCGGCAATGACTGCCCCCCAGGAAATTCTTTTTAACATTCCGGGACGCCCCTGCTCAACTGTTATATCCCTTGATCTCGGGGGAATCGGATCCCGTTCGGGAGGGATATACCCTGGGTTTATTTCTTCTGCCATGTTTTTCTCCTTCGTTTTGTTTTTCCTTATTTTTTCCTGAGCGCACTTTCTCTGCATCCGGGAAAAATTTAATTTTCTAAAAAGCAGGACTTTTCATGGCTCTCCCCATTAAATTGGCTAAGAGTTCCTGTTTCCTTATAAATTCAATATAAAACTTCATTTTAGTTATACAAGAGCAAAAAAGATCCGGCACTTACATATTCCAGGTACCGCATGGTAAGCTGTTTATTCAAAGTAAGTTAGGCTGGATTATTATCAGTTATTAGTAGCAGATAAATACCTGAGAACTGACAAATTCTTCAGAGATAATGATGCATTGTTTTTGCAGGTTGTGCTGGAAAGGAAAATAAAAAAGGGCGGATATAATTCCGCCCTTTACCATTATACAACAACACCTAAGTTGTTATATCTTCAAAACTTAGCTTGCGCTGTTTAATTTGATACTTCATACCTTAAACACCGCTTATTGTCATCTTCTTAACCTTAATGGAAGGACAATAAACTGAGCCTGTTTTGACAGGATCGTTACCAATGATCTCAATATTGTTCAGTATGTCTGCCATGGTTGAGGCAATAGTAAACTCATTTACCGCATAGGCAATCTTACCGTTTTCAATCCACAGACCCTGGGCTCCCCTTGAATAATCCCCCGTCTGGAGTATCTCGCCGAAGCCTGAAGTATAGGTTATAAGCACCCCGTTATCGATCGTTTTTATCATGTCTTCCAGGCTGCTGTTTCCGTTTTCAAGGTACAGGTTACTAACCCCGTCAGCGTTTCCGGTGGTCTTCATATGTAGCTTTCTTGCCGCATATGAGTCCAGAAGAAATGTTTTAAGTACCCCTTTTTCAACTACGGTTTTCCTCTTGCTTCTGACCCCTTCGCCGTCAAAAGGACGTGATGCGATCTGACCCGGGATGAGCGGATCTTCCACTATGGTAATGTTATCGCCTGCTATTTTAGTCCCCAGCTTGTCCGCCAGGAACGATTGTTTTGTATAGATATTGTTTCCCGTTAAAGCCTGAACAAGGAAGGAAAGCAGTCCCCTGGCAACAATATTTTCGAAGATGACAGGCACACTCTGCGTCTTGGGTTTCCTTGCACCCCTTTTCATAATTGTACGCTTTGCAGCCTTCTCGGCCACACTTTCAACCGGGTCCAGCTTGTCAAAAGAGTTGGCTACACTGTACCAGCCTCCTGACTGTTTTCTTGCGGAGTTAAGGCCTTCTACGGCATCCGGAATAGCACAGGAACTCTGCATGCCGCAGTCCGACTGTTTGTAGCCCTCGCAGAAACCGAGCGAATTTGCCAGCACAAAGTGTCCGGTGCTGCTGTTTACAGAAGCGCCGTCGGCAATAAGATCCTTGTCGAATTTAAGCGAGAGACTTTCCAGCTCCTTTGCCATTTCAATGCGCTTTTCTATGGTTACAGACTCTTCATTAGGGTCGAACATTTTCAGGTCACCCTCAGCCATTCCTAGATCGTCTTTTTCGGGAAGGCCGTAAAACTCGTCAGCCCCGGTGTACTTAACAATAGTCATGGCGTCTTTTACCAGGTTCTTCAGCGCCATTTCGGAAAGGTCACTGGTACTTACAACTGCCTTTTTCTTATCCTTGCTTAGGGTTAAAGAAAGGGATTTTGAGTTTGACTGCGTAAGCGTGTCTATTTTCTGATTGCGGACAGATACATCCTTATCCGTCCTGTAGCTTATACGTACAACGGCGGTATCACCGCCCTGTTTTTTAACCAGGTCTATGACTTCCTGAGCCAGTTTTTTATGTTCATCAAGTAACATTTTTTACTCCGAATTTGGTTTTACATGCCGCCAACTGTGATTTCAGATACCTTTACTGTCGGGAGTCCCACTCCCACCGGAACCGACTGCCCCTTGCCGCAGGTCCACATACCGTCTGAAAATTTGAAGTCATTTCCGACCATTGTAACCTTGGTTAGGACGTCGGGTCCGTTGCCGATCAGAGTAAAGTTTTTAACCGGATAAGTAATCTTTCCGTCCTCAATCATAAATGCAAGTGTCGGGTTGAAAACGAAGTCGCCGTTTGATATATCCACCTGCCCGCCGCTGAAGGTTTTGCAGTAGATACCCTTCTTAATGGAAGAGATGATTTCCTTCGGATCTGTGGTGCCGTTTTCGAGGTAAGTTACTGTCATTCTGGGAATCGGGTAGTATTTATAAGATTCCCTTCTGCCGTTTCCGGTCTGTTTAACCTTATAATAATTAGCGCTTATCCTGTCGTGCATGTAATCTTTTAGAATACCCTTTTCGATCAGTGTCGTTTTATTGGAAGTTACCGCCTCGTCATCGAAGTTTATGCTTCCGCGGTCATTTGGAATAGTACCGCCGTCATAAACCGTGCATAATTCAGAAGCCACTTTCTGTCCAACGCGCCCTGAATAAGCCGAAGTACCCTTTCTGTTAAAGTCGGCTTCCAAAGGATGTCCTATTGCCTCATGGAGCAATATGCCGGAGTCCCCTGGTGAAAGCACTACCGGCATTGGGCCTGCGGGAGCGTTTTTGGCAGTCAGAAGTAGAAGAGCCTGCTCTACGGCTTCTTCTGCCAGACTGGTATGGCTTTTTACTTTCCTGAAATATTCCATGCCTATTCTTCCGCCGCCGCTCATGCGTCCCGACTGGCGTTTACCTTCCTCTTCAGCTATTATGCTGACGTTGTAGCGCATAAGGGGCTGGTAATCCTCCATAAGAACATTTTCGCTGTTTGCAACGACAATAAATCTTTCAGAGTCCCCGATATTAACGCTTACCTTTGTAACGCGTTTATCTTTCTGGAAAGCTGCACTTTCGGATTCCTTAAGGAGCTTTATTTTTTCATCAAGCTCCACTTCGCTGAAAGGAAGACTTATTTCATAGTAATTTTTAACTTTCCGGCTTGTAACGTTTGCCGAAAAACTCTTACCGGATTCGTTGGCAATATTGGCCGCAGTAAGTGCAGCGTTCCTGAGGCTTTCAAACGTCATGTCTTCAGAATATGCGTAGCCCGTCTGGTCCCCTTTTAAGACCCTGATGCCTATACCGGAGCTGATATTCTTTGAAGCGCTCTTTATTATTCTGTCTTCAAGGAAAATGCTGTTATTTATGCTGTAATCGGCATACAGGTCGGCATAGTCGCCCCCTTTGGAAAGGGCAATGGCAAGGAGTTTATTGATAGTTACGTTATCAAGGCCGCAGAGTGTCTTAAAAAACTCGTAGGATGAGGTCCTGCCGGAAGTCTGACCGGCGGCAAATACCTTATTAAGCATTGGATTTACGAGTGTAGCCCCGACAGCCAGTGTTCCTGTGATCTTTAAGAAATCCCTTCGGGAAAGGCCCGAAATATTCTCGTTCATTTGAAGCCTCCAACTAAAAGAATGGATTAATAGCTAAATTCAGGTATGCAAGATCATTGATATTTTATGAATAATCAAGGAAAGAAAATGAAATTTGTGAAGTACGGTTAAATAGCGTTAGCTGCGGTTTATTCGTTACGGGAATGGTTTTGAATAAGCCGCAGATTGTATATTTTTCAGAAGCTAAAGTGGCGCCTGGACTATTATTTAAAATCAACGGTGACGTCTTCAACTGGCCAGCGGGCCCTCAGGTTCAATGTATCGGGATAAAAAGTAAATCTGTCTGAAGCCTTAAAGGGATATGGCTTTCCCATATTATAGACTCCTGTACTGTCCTTGTCGTCAAAGCTCCAGATCTGGTACTTACCGGGGGCAACTTTGTTAAAATTAAAATCCTTTTTCTTTCCCAGGTGTTTTTTGTATACGGGTTTTTCATTATCCACCCCCTGGAGAACAACTACAAGGCGGCTGTTTTTCATTGTTGAATCAGGTTTTACAGTGCCGGAAACCCCTGTGAAATCCATCCCTGAAGAAGTTGTAAATGCGTAAGTATAAACCGAGTCGGTCCTGTTGCCTGCAGCATCAACGATCTGCTTTAAGTCGATCTTAACTGAATAGTTCAGCATAGGTTTCAGTTCAGCCGGAATTTTCACCTTAAAGGATGCATTATCCAGGAATCTCACCTGAACGGGAATTCTCGTGCCTAATCTGTCGAATGCGGAAATGCCTTTAATTGCCTGAAGGGAATCAAAGCCGTCGTCGAAATAAAAAGAAAATTCGGGCTTTGAAGTTTCTACCCCGCCTGAGGCGGGTGCTGGTTTTGTCTGCAGAAGTTTTGGTGCAGAAGTGTCAGGCTTTGTGCTCACTGTAAGTCTTACAAAATCATCCTTTGTGGTATTGCCATTTTTATCTGTAATCCTTTTGGCAAAAAGGTATATATTATCCTGATCGCCGGGAGATTCTTTTAATGCAAGCACTATTTCGTTAGCCTTGGCCCTTCCCTTAAAAGCGTAAAGAGGTCTGATCTCCTTTTGAGTTGTGGAGTCGTAAAGGAAAAAATTATCCGGATTAATAATCGTGCTGTCTATCTCCTCTCCGAAGCCGGCAAGGGCATGAAAGCGGTCTGTCATTGCTGCTGAAACAAGCCTTGGTTTAGCAGTATCCTCTTTTGCAAGGAAGTAATTCAGGTTACTGAATAGTGAATCCTTTTTGGAGATATTTATATCCCTATAAGGCGCCCCGTAGAGATCTTCGCCTTCATTATAAATAAAATCCCTGAAGTCATCTTTTATTGCAAAAATTCTGTAAGTACCAGGCGCCATTCCCAGAAGTTTATAGCTTCCGTTCTTGCCGGCCTGTGAGATATACTTGGGTTTTTCTTTTGAAGGATTGACCTCCTGGCCGGTGACAGGATAGGCATAAACCATAACTCCTGAGGGGTCGCCTGTATATACTTTTCCTTCAACCACGCCCCGGTCAATTTTGTCTCCTGTAGCAAATGAGAATGAAAAAGCCTGAGCCATCCTGTTTCTGTTATTCAGGTCCACAAGGTCGGTTCCCAGAGTCACAACATATGTAATGCTGTCTTTCAGCTTTTCAGGAAAGTTTACCTTTAAGGTTTTTCCGCTCCAGTCATATTCCAATTGTCCGTCCACGGCAGGAGAAATAAAAATGGCATCCTGGGCTGAACGCCTGTCCACATACTCCGAAAAGTTGATTTCGAAGTATCCGTCCTTAAAATCCGTAGTACCGTTTTCAGGGTAAACGGAAAGAACTTCCGGCGGCGTCCTGTCAACAGGACCTCCACCCGGCGCGAGCTGATTTGCACAGCCTGCAAGGTATAGCGGAATAACCGATAAAATAAGAAGTCTTAGTATTTTTCTGCCTGTTTGTCCCGCCATGCTCTGTATTCTCTCACTAATTTTTGATGTTCGGAAAATGATGAAGAAAATTTATGTCCCCCTGTGCCATCTGCCACAAAGTAAAGATAGTTGTTCCTTGCCGGATACAATGCCGCCATAATAGCTGCTCTGCCCGGGTTATTTATAGGCCCCGGTGGCAGGCCGTAATATAAGTAAGTATTATAGCGCGAGTCAAGCTGAAGGTCCTTATTATACAGCCTTCTCCAGCGGCCGAGCAGGGCATACTGAACAGTAGGATCAGCCTGCAGCTTCATACCTAGACGCAGGCGGTTATAATATACCCCGGCAATTGCGGGATATTCTGATATTTTGGCCGATTCACCTTCAACAATTGAAGCTATTGTAAGTACCTGGCGCAGATTATACTTCATCAACTTAAGGCGGTTTTTAAGACTGTCGGTAAAAAACCTGTTGAACTCTCCCCTCAGGCGGCCAATCACCTGGCGTGCAGGTGTTTTGTCGTAAAAATAATAGGAGTCGGGCATTAAATATCCTTCCAGTGAAGGAGCCTCAACACCTAAAGAATCCAGGAAATGCCTGTCGCTGCAGAGTTTAATCACCTGCAGGCTGTCCTGGTGCAGTCTGTCTTTCAGTATATGTGCGAACTGATAGATGGTAAATCCTTCAGTGAAGGTGATAAGCGAGGATACTTCCCTTTTACCTGAAGTAAACAGTTCCATGAGGCCGACATAACTAAGCCCATTAGGAATTTTGTAGCGCCCGGCTTTAAGATTTCTTCCCCCGCCCATTACAATTGCTGTAATCCGCATGTTTGTTTTGCCGGGTATTATCCCTTTACTGTAGAGTGAATCTATGGTGCTGTTCAGCGTCATGCCGTGCCTGATCTCAAAGGTAACCGGAGACGGCCAATTATAGTAATTGGGCGAGAAAAAAGTATAAATAAGAAATGCCAGAGTAATTATGAAAGCTAAAGCTATAGCAATCAGTTCTTTTTTACTCAGCAGATCCCTTAACGTCTTTTTTTTTTCTGAATTGGAAGAATTATTTTGCATTAATCTTTGATGACTCTGCTTTCTGAGTAGATCTTGACTCATCCAGGATTCTTTCGTATATCCTGTCCAGTGACTGCCTGGAAAGCGGCCCTTTGTTAGACCTGTTTATTTTATCTGATACATCCCTTTCGCGTTCCGGCGAATAAATAGGCTGCCCAAGGGCAATTTTTATACGGCCTATCAAAACAGCCGAATCTGTACGCTTGTTCAGTATATATACTAAAATTTTGTCGAAAAAATCTATTCTATTTCTGCATTTTTTCAGGAGTGAGAGTTTCTCGTCATCAGAAAGTTTTTCAATATTCTTGTACTTTTTCACTGAAAACATATCTTACCCGGCGAATGTATTTGAAGACAATCCCGGAAAAGCATTGTAGTCCAGGGAATACTTATTACCAATCTGAAAGAGCCTGCTGCCGCGGTATGCAATCATTGCGGCATTGTCGCCGCAATAGATAAAGTCGGGAATGACGAGTTTTTTGCTGTACTTTTCTGCCGCCTGGGCCATGGCATCGCGTAGGGCTTTATTTGCCGCCACACCGCCGACGAGTGAAAGCGAGTTAATTTTATATTCCTTAAGAGCTTTTTCAACGTTTTGAATTAAAGCCCTTATTACGGCTCTTTGAAATGAGGCTGCAATGTCGGGCAAATCCTCTTCAGGCACAATCATATCCTTACCGTAAGTCTGCTGAAGATAGCGCAGAACGGCAGTTTTAAGTCCTGAGAACGAAAAATCGTACGGATTCTTCAGACTGGCCACGGGAAAAAGTATTTTCTCAGGATTTCCCTGTGAAGCCGACTTCTGTATTTTTGGACCTCCGGGGTAACCGAGCCCTAGCATTTTAGCCACCTTGTCAAAAGCCTCGCCTGCGGCATCATCTACCGTAGTTCCCAGTTTAACAATTTCCGTATCGCTTTTAACAATTAAAAGAAGCGTATGCCCGCCTGAGACCACTAAAGCCAGGTATGGAAATTCCGGCTTTTCCTCCATCAGGAATCCGGAAAAAATATGACCTTCTATGTGGTTGACAGGTATAAACGGCTTATTTAATGAATATGCCAGCGACTTACCAAATGTAAGCCCTACCAGGAGTGCACCAATAAGTCCGGGTCCTGCAGTGGCACAGACAACGTCTATTTCATTCAGGCTTATGCCGGACTTATTTAAAGAATCTTTAAGCAGTGGGATGATGATCTGTAAATGGGCGCGGCTCGAGAGTTCAGGAACCACGCCGCCATAATTTACATGAAAATCCTGTGAGGAAATTAAATTTGAGGTTAATTTACCGTCACGAATAACCGCTACCGAAGTTTCGTCGCAAGAACTTTCTATTCCTAATACATTCATTTATTTAAACATAAAAATACTTTTTGCAATGTACCATGCAACCTGTGGATTTTCCTTTAACCTTCTGATAGAATATTTGTACCACTGTTTTCCGAATGGTACATAGATCCTTATCTTATGCCCTTCAGCGTTGATCCTGTCCCTGAGGTTTTCCTTAACTCCATAGAGCATTTGGAATTCATACTTATCCTTAGGAATATTCATCTCCTTTAAGAGCTTTAAGGCGCCTTCTACAAGATAATCGTCATGTGTGGCAATGCCTACATAATTTCCGTTCGTGAGCATTGCCTTGAGAACTTCCAGGTAATTATCTCTTACTTTCTGCTTGTCCTTATAAGCTATTTCTGCGGGCTCGATATAAATACCCTTGCACAGTCTGTAATTTGTACCCATTTTATTCAACAACAAAACGTCGTTCAAGGTTCTTTTCAGGTAAGCCTGAACTACGACGCCAACGTTGTCGAATTTTTCTCTTAAACACTTGAGCAGGTCAAAAGTTGCATCTGTAAATGGGGAATCCTCCATATCCAGGCGGACAAAATTATTCATCTCCTTTGCTTTTGCAACTACTTCTGAAGCTTGCTGAAATCCAAACTCCTTGTCCATTGCCAGTCCAAGCTGGGTAGGTTTAACAGAAAGATTTGCCATAAGGTCATTATTCTTAATGGCATCAAGAACTTCCATGCATTCGTTTTTTGCCTGGAGGGCTTCGCTTTTGGTTTGAATAGCTTCGCCTAAAACATCCATGGTTGCATAAATTCCTTTGGAATTTAATTCCTTCACAACTCTAACCGCTTCCTGAAGCGTCTCGCCAGCTATATATTTCTGGGCAAATATTTTTACTACCGGCTTCGGAAGAAGCTCAACAAATTTAACAATGGTATTGTTTAATGTTGACACCTGAAACTCCAATTTTTTGTTCAACAAATTTACTCTAAGACAAAGAATTAAGCAAACTCTTCTTTATTCTAAATGACGTGCAAATACTAAAGACCTCTTGTCCATTTTTAATAACATAAAATGCTTTGAGCAATTGACAATTAATTTCTTTTTGGTATATTATTGTAAGTCTCAGAAAGGATTTTTGCAAATTCAGGATCTAATGTGTTTTATCATGCCACGATTTAATTAAAATGCCGCAAAGGGAAAAAAAATACGAGACACTTTCCCATTCTTAAAGCAAGAGAATTGATTTCAGGAAAAGACCTGAGAATTAGTGTTATTAACTTTTTTTAAGCTTATTTCAATGTAATTCGACTTGGTTTAACTCTTAAAGGATTACCGGTTAAGTTTCCCGATCTAATAACAATCAATTAACGGAGGTTCAGATGAAATCTACTTTTAAGGTACTTGCAGCACTTTTAGTTGTATTCATTCTGTGTTCCAGTGTCACATCTGCTCAGTCAGAAAACCCCTTCCAGAAAAACAGCCAGGTTGGCCAGGTTGGTATTGGCCTCGGAATGGCAGGTATTTACGGAACAGCCAGCGTTCCCCCCATCAGTCTTGGTTTCCAGTATGGCATAGAAGACAAGATTTCCGTTGGCGGAATTTTGGGCTATGCAAGCTCCACTGTAGACTGGGGATACTTTGGCAGTGACTATTCGTGGAAATATACTTATTTCCTTATTGCGGCAAGAGGTGAATACCACTTCCTGGAAACCATCAAGAACCTGGATGGCTATGCAGGCCTGACTGTTGGTTATAATATAGTCAGCTTCACTGAACCAACAGGTTATAGTGGATACGGCTATAGCGCCTCAGGCAGCTATGCAGTTTTCGGCGTTCATGGCGGCGTACGCTATTTCTTCAATCCTAACTTTGCCGTGTTTGGCGAACTTGGATACGGACTTGGAATTTTAACAGCTGGTATAGCTTATAAATTCTGATAATTATTTTTATGCATTATAAGCCCTTTACACACGGTGTAAAGGGCTTTTTGTTTATTTACCCCCCCTTGAACGTCTCCGTTTCTAAATTAAGCCCTTTACTTTAGTCTTAAACCTTTTAATATGTAATTAACAGACCGAAAAGGAGACAAAATGAAAAAAGTTATTACCAGTGCTCTGTTCTTTATATTACTTTTCACTTCATCCATTTTTTCCCAGAACGTAAAATACGGTTTTGGAGGCGGACTGACCACCGTTTTGGGCCCCAGCGCTTATACAAACGATATCGACACCTCCGGAAGAGGCCTGGGCCTTAAAACCGGCTATCATCTGGAGGGGAAAGTTAAATTCGGACTGCAGCCTATACCGATCAGGCTCACAGGACAGCTCATTTACACCTCAATAAGCGGAAGCAAAAACAACGTAATAGTAAATCCCACTACAGCAATTGACCTGGAGACTTCCACAAGCATTTTTACTGTAGCCTTTGGAGCTGAATACCTGATCGATCAGGCATCCGCCTTTTCACCTTATGCAAACCTGGAATTGCAGATGAATGCGCAGGGAAAGACAAATTTCAACAGGGTTTATCCCAACGGCACACAGGAATTTTCCACCGACAGCCGTTCAAGGTGGGGTTTGGGAATTGGAGGAGGAATTGATGTGGGTATACTAAGCCAGCTGGATCTGGATGCCGGAATCAAGCTTAATTTCGTCAACCTGTTCGGAAAAGTGAACAATGAGGACAATTTTACGACATTTACGCTTTCATTAGTCCTGCTTTATCACCCGAAATAGCAGTGGCAGGCCTTTTTGAGGGCACAAAAACCTTCAGGAAAAGTTAAAACAGCCTTTAAAAAGCAAAAAGCCCTTCTCTTTTATAAGAGAAAGGCTTTTTTAAGTGCGGAAGAGGGGACTTGAACCCCTATGCCAGTTAAGGCACTACCCCCTCAAGATAGCGTGTATACCAATTTCACCACTTCCGCATTAGCAAGGTAAAAATATGCTTAGATTACCAAAAAATCAATACTTTTTTTTCAATCATTCCATATTTTTTCTTCTTTCCTTAAAAATAATATCTCTGAGCTCCCTTCGGAAACTTCTTTCGAATACCATTAGCTTTGCAATCTGCTTTTGAGAGAGTATGTCCTTGAGCGAACTGAAATATTCGTCCTTTACCCTGGCAATATTCATATCAACCGATTTTATATCTTCAACATATTTCTTATAAAACTGCTCATCCCTGGCTGCTCCTTCCTCACTATTCAGTGCATTCTGAAGCTCGTCTAATTCGTTATTCTTCTGTAAATTCAAACCCGCTATTCTATTCTGGAAATCCTTCCTGCGGGCAAAGAACTTGACCATCGTAGCTTCATCCAGATTCAGTGACTCCATGAGCTTGATTTTTTCCAGCTCATTGATCTTCTCATGCGCTTTTGGGGACATATGATGCCCCTGCTGTGCACTGACAACAGTAAAAGATACTGCAAAGAGAACAAGAACAAATAATACACCTTTCATTTCTTCTCCTAAAGAATCTTTTTATTAATCATATTTTGGTAAATGCTTTCAGCCTCATCGCTCGAAATTGAATTTATAAGCTCGTCGTTATCCAGGTACTGGCTTTTTGAATCAGATTCCTGGTATAACTCCTCCCCCATTGTGTTTTCGACAGCCTCGGCTGCATTTTCAGGAAGTGCATCTGCCTGAACGGGTCCGCTCTCATTCTCAATGAGGCTGCCCAGCATTTCATATTTAGTCTGGTCATTTATCTGACTTACCGTCTTATTAAATTCCGCGGAGGGACTCATACCCTTATAAAAAGGATTAAACCCTAAAGGCTTAAATACCAGTACGGCTATTACTGCTAGCACAGGTATTACAAAAGCAAGCCTGGGATAAAACCTGAAGCTCTTTTTCTTTACTGAGGCCAGTTTCTGTTTTATCTGAGGCAGAAGGTTTTCGAAATAGTGTGTATCGGCTTCAGTGGTGCTTAAAGACTTAAGCCCGCTTATAATTGAGGCTTTCTTCTCCAGTTCACTTTTCAGGGATGGCGACTTTTGAACCTCGAGCTCAAAGGCTCTTTTCTCCTCCTGGGAAAGCATACCCGCAAGGTACTTTAATATTTTATCATTCATTTTCATTATTCTCCATCATCTCCGTTACTTTCTTTAAAGCGTGAAAGTAATTAGCCTTCAGACCGCCAACACTCCGGCCTGTTATTGCAGATATCTCCTCGTAGGATAATTCATCAAAATTTCTGAGTATAAACACTTCCCTCTGCTTTACCGGCAGTTCTTTTAACACCCGGTCGAGTTTATTTACTTTCTCTTTATTTTCCAGACTGCTGATTATATCCTGGCTGTCTTTTAGTGTATCGTAATCTGAATCCTCGAGGAACAGGAATCTTTTTACTTTCCTTTTATTCAGCTGGTTGATGCTCCTGGTTGCAGTAATCCTGTAAATCCACGTGAACAAAGACGACTTGAAGTTAAAGCTTTTCAGCTTGTTAAAAAGAACAATCAGCACTTCCTGAGTAACCTCATCGGCATCCATATGATTTCCCAACATACGCCTCGCATGCCAATAAATTTTCTGCTGGTACTTCTGCGCCAGCATATTAAAGGCCATTTCGTCTCCATTGATGAAGCGCCTGACGTATTCGAAATCCTTATCTTCTGCCATAAATCACTGTTGGTTCATAATTTAGACACCGTTAACCCCTTTAAGGTTTAAATAAAATAAATGAGGGACTTTGTAAAATTTTCTTTCAGCAAAATTATCTTCCCCTTTAAACCCTGACATGGGAGACGGTGTCCAACGAGTGTAAATATTCAATAATGATATTTATCTGGATCCAGCCTGATAAACATTAAAATGACACCTTAAAATAACAAAGGAGAATTAAAAATGAAAAGGCAGATAAAAAATATAATTGCCGTAGCATTAGTTGCAATTTTACCCCTGGGGAGCCTGATCGCCCAGAAGACGCCGGAGGAAAAGGGTCAGGGCAAATTCCCGGGCCGCCAGAAAATGCTTCAGGAACTTAACCTTTCACAGGATCAGAAGGATCAGATTCAAAAGCTGAGAAGTGACCATCAGAAACAGATGGTTGACTATAAATCTGATATCGCAAAAACCCGTATTGATATTAAGAACCTTTTTGTGAATAAAAATCCGGATGAAGGCAAGATACTTGACCTTACAAAGAAAGTAAGCGATATACAGGCAGATATGAAAGCCTCTGCTATAAAAAACTGGTTCCAGATTTATAACCTTCTTAACGACCAGCAGAAAGAAACTTTCCGCAAAATGGCTCCGATGCTCCACGAAAGAATGGGAATGGGAGAAGGCTTCCAGGGCAGGCGCCAGGGAAAAGGCATGATGCGCGGCAAAGGCATGATGCAGGACCAGGGCGGCAAGATGCCGCAAAAGAATAACGGGTAATTTGTTCAGCTTAAGGATATAAAAAAAACCGGCTTATATGAGCCGGTTTTTTTTTACCCAAATGTGCTGTTTTCACCGAAATATTAGTTCACCTTAAACTCTGAATTAAAGTGGAATTTGATTCCGGGATTATTTTCAATTGCTTTATTTAAGAGCCATTCGGATTCAGCAAAATAAACCAGATTGCCGTCTTTGTCCTGAGCTATATTGTCCGGTTTATACCGTATAAAATCATCTAACTTATTTTCATCATCTGAAGTAATCCAGCATGCCTTATAGAAATTCAGCGGTCTGAAACGGCTTGAAGCACCATACTCATGAAGCAGGCGGTACTGAATAACGTCAAACTGGAGCTCTCCCACGGTTCCTACAATTTTTCTGTTTCCGAGCTGCTGAATAAACAGCTGAGCTACTCCTTCGTCAGTAAGCTGCTGAACTCCCTTCTCCAGCTGTTTGGTTTTCATCGGGTCGGTATTAATGAGTTCTTTAAAGATCTCGGGAGAAAAGCTTGGAATTCCCTTAAAGATAAGTTTTTCACCTTCGGTTAAGGTATCCCCTATCTTGAAGTTGCCGGTATCATAAAGGCCCACAACGTCGCCCGGATAAGCCTCTTCAACAAGGCTTTTCTCCTGTGCCATGAAAGTTGCAGGACTTGAGAATCTTAAACTTTTATCGAGTCTTACATGATGGAAGAATTTATTTCTTTCAAACTTACCCGAACAGATTCTGAGGAATGCAATTCTGTCGCGGTGCTTTGGATCCAGGTTTGCGTGTATCTTAAAAACAAATCCGCTGAACTGTTCCTCATGCGGATGTATCATACGCCTGTCGGTTTCACGCCCGCGCGGCGTGGGAGTAACCTCAATGCAAGTATCCAGGAGCTCTTTTACGCCGAAGTTATTTATGGCGCTGCCAAAGAATACAGGGGCAAGTTCGCCGTCTAAATATTTCTGGCGGTCGAAAGTATCGTAAACACCTTCAATTAAGGCCACGTCTTCCTTAAGCTGTGCCAGCGGATCGCTTCCCAGCTTTTCTTTCAGAATATCCTCGTCAAGATCCTGTACAACGAACAGGTCCTCATCAATTGTTGTCTTATTGGGTCTGAATACATTAAAGCTTTTATCGTAGAGGTTATAGACGCCCTTAAACATAAATCCTTTGCCAACCGGCCAGCTTAGTGGGCGGACTCTGATATCCAGCTTGTCCTCCAGTTCATCCAGAAGTTCAAAAGGATCCCGCCCTTCCCGGTCCATTTTATTGATAAATATAATAACCGGAGTCTTTCGCATACGGCAGACTTCCATAAGTTTTTCAGTCTGAGGCTCAACACCCTTTACGCTGTCCACAACAAGAATAACGCTGTCGACTGCGGTAAGCGTTCTGTAAGTATCCTCGGCAAAGTCCTTGTGGCCCGGCGTATCGAGCAGGTTAATACGGATGTCGTTATAATCAAATGACATTACTGAAGTGGCAACAGAGATTCCTCTCTGCCTTTCAATTTCCATAAAGTCGCTCGTTGCGCCTTTTTTAATCTTATTGGATTTAACCGCCCCTGCCGTCTGAATTGCGCCGCCGAAGAGGAGAAATTTTTCAGTAAGTGTGGTTTTCCCCGCATCCGGGTGGCTTATAATAGCCAGTGTTCTTCTTTTATTTATTTCCTTCTGATTACTCATTTCCTAAGGTGCCTTATTCCTTCATAAATGTAATTTTATAGGTACAATTGGAATATAACATCATCTGCGAGGTTAAAATTCCTTAAAATAGCGTATAATTTAATAGAAAACAGGACAATGGGCAGAGCCCACCTGGGGTTTGTCTGTTGCGTGTGCTAATAGAATGTGTGATAAAACTTTTTCATAGATAATAAAAATACAAAAAAGCAGGCTTTTATCCTAACGGGGGAAGGAAAAATGCAGTGTCTGGAAGGCAGCTGAATAAGAAGATGAAAGTAACGGGGTTCATCCCCTGTTATATCGGTTTAATGGAAAGGATTTTCTGAATGATCTGGTCTCTGAGCTGGTCCAAATCCCCTGAAGTATCAATAGAATTTACCCAGTCTTCCAGGGCCGTGACATTTCTGCCTTTGGACTTCAGGCTGTCAATTCTGTTAAGCAGAGTGGAAAGGTAGCGCATGTCTGTAACACCCTGGCGGAATCCTTCCCACTGGACTGTGGAAATCAGGCCGTCGCTTGTTGGATATGTAAATGTCTCCTCGCGGTACCTTGGGTAATCAAAGTCATTCCACATGGCGTTATAATTTTTCTGATAAGCATAATCCATGCAGCCGTCGTATCCCGCCTTCCAGAGGGCTATTCCGAAATTCCGCCTGTAGATTTCAGGATTTTCCTGCCCCACCTGTGGATTTGAATACGAAAAGATTTCGTTGCCTTTGGAATGGTACAGGTGCGCCTGCTCCGGGTTCAGCGCGCCCTGAATTACAGCTGCGTCAAGGAGGTCCCCCATTACGTGGAAAGTCTCGTCGTAACCTGCTACAAATATCTTCACTCCAAGCTCATGTGCAAGCTCCCAGCCCGGCCTCTGGTCCAGGAGAGCTTTTCCGCGGGCTTCGTCCTCGCCGTAAATGTAGAGCTGCTTATAGCCATATTTTCCTATGATGGACTTAAATTCAAGGATCCTTTTCTTAAGCAGGTTCAGCTGTTCCCTGCTCTGCGGGGTGCCCTTAAACCAGTCGAGAAGCGTGCTGTAAAACCTGTCCTTTGGAAGCCCCACCTGATCTCTTATCCTGATATTTTCTTCCAGGTGTTTTATATCCTGGTAGTTATTTGGATAGAGCACGCCGTGATCCTTCAGGTCCTTCAGCTCCGTGTAAAGCTGTTCAGGTGTTTTGTCCATGCAGTTAAATGCTCTTAGCTTCCAGTCCCTTAAGGCGCCGTGATAGTAAAGGGAGTAATGAATACGCGACTCATCCAGCTTAAAAGGAAGTACTTCTATTTCCACCGGGAATTCAATAGCCTTCCCCTTTTGATATGATATCTTAAAGAGCGAAGTATATTTGCCGGGCTTTGCATCCTGAGGTATATGCATAGTAAGCCACATCTGCCTGTTTGTACTGCCGTCAAGGTTAAACGGCCTTAGAGTCTTACTATCCTCAATTACCACGTTATCCGGAAACTTTATGTCCGGGGTACTGATGTCTATATATTTTCTTTTTCCTGATGCATCTTTAATCAGAAGGTAATTTGTCTTATCCTCATAATTTACCCTTAC
>JBLNAZ010000115.1:0-16972 GCA_050259615.1 Syntrophomonadaceae bacterium
GTACAGGGTAAGGTATGAAACCCTCCGCGGAGAGTTCTGAAATCATTTTTGATCTGTTTTCCTACAAACAGGTATCCGCTAAAGCGGATAGAACATTTAATTTTTATTCCACGCAAATTTATTGATTTTGTACAGGGTAAGGTATGAAACCCTCCGCGGAGGGTTCTGAAATCATTTTTGATCTGTTTTCCTACAAACAGGTATCCGCTAGCGCGGATAGGAAAGGTTGAAGATTTTGTAAAAAGCTGCCGGGAAATGGTTCCTGGCAGCTCTCGGATATGATTCCTGACACCTTTTGGAAACAGATTATTTCAAGATTGTCATCTTCTTTGTGGAGGTGTAGCTGCCGGCTTTTAAGGTGTAGATGTATATGCCGCTTGGAAGGCCTTCACTTTTGAATTCTACAGTGTAGCGCCCGGCATCCTTGTGCCCGTTTACAAGCGCTGCAACCTCACGCCCCAGTATATTATATACCTTCAGCGTTACTTCCGATGCCTCTGGAATTGAATAATTAATCCTCGTTCCGGGATTAAAGGGATTCGGATAGTTCTGACTTAAAGTGTATTCAATTGGAACTGCAACCTCTCCTGTATCACTGGTGTTTACTATCTCGTGATATTTTTTCCTGGCACTCTGAACCGTATTCCTCAGATCGGCCTGAGTCTCGCCTGCAAAAATTGCAAAGGCTACTTCAAGCGTATCGTTTGACTTTATGTTATAAGGGCCTCCGGAGACCACCATGGAAATGTCCCCCGTTCCGGCATTGTCCTTACGGGTCGATAGTGTTGTCCATTTTTCCAGTTTTGTAAATTCGTTTTTGTTTGCCGTATACAAGCCAACGCCACCATCGGAGCCGTCGTTGCGTATTGCATAATAGCCGTAATCATTTGACGACAGAAGCGCGCAGGCGGCCATTACGCCCGGCGTGCTGAACTGGCTGAAGGCATAGCCGAAGCTGTAATCGGTATCCCAGTAAGCATTTTCAGCCGATGAGGAATCGGCATTGATATCCCAGTCAAGAAAGAGCCCGGCACGGAAGCCCGTAATGTCGCTTCCGCTTTTGTTTGCCATACGGTATCTTAAAATTATAAACTTATCGTTGGGAGCCTGAGTATATGAATAAGAATGAAGCGCTGTTTCAAGCCCAAGGCTGTAAGTTCCGGCATCCGCGTCGGTAAAAACGTTACTCCCGAGAAACTCACCCCTCGATTCATTTTTACTTAAAATAAAATTCTTAACTACTGTAAAATCCTGCTCCTGCACGTCACCTGTTCTTGCGGCGTCCGAAAGCTTAGTATCTGAAGTTCCGTACATAAGGGCGCCTTCAAAAAGCAGGTTTGCTCCCCCGTTGTAGCGGAAGCCTTCGCCCTCAAAATTCATCGGGTAGTCGTTAAAGCCAAGATTACCCTTGCTCGTAATTGTAAGCGCTGCTTTACCCGAGGTCTGTGTTAAGTAGGAAGGGTTAACCTTAACCGTAATCATCTGGTAGTCTGAATATGAGCCGTCATTGTATTTAAGAAGGAGTTTCATTTCATAGTTATTCGGCACATTGCTGTTTATTGTGAAGCGGAACTTGTTTGAGCTGTTGCTGAAACTGCCCATGGTTGCAACCTGGCCCGGGTTGAATGAAGCTCCTGTAACCGTAGCGTACCCGTCCAGGCTTTCCAGCGTTATATTCAGGGAAGAAACGGGACTAAGGTAATTTACAAAATTTCCCGAAAGGGTGACGGTTTCGCCGGGTTCAAATACCCCGTTGTTGTTTCCATCTTCATCCGAAAATACAAAATCGTAGCCTCTTACGGACTTAGAATTTACGCTGCTTAAGGCCTTATAGGCGTTAATTCTTCCTCCACCAAGCTGGTATTTATACGAAGGGTTGCCGGCGTCGATATTGTCGCAGTTAACCCTTATCTGCTCGGCTGCCTGCTGGGCATTAAGCTGGGGGAAAAGGGAACGAACCAGTCCCGCAAGTCCTGCCGCCAGTGGTGAAGCCATTGAGGTTCCGGAGAGGTTTGTGTACGTATCTGTTTTCCATGTAGAATAGATATCGCTTCCGGGGGCAAAGACGTCTACCGTCGGGCCGAAGTTTGAGTAGTACGACCTGCTGTCGTCCTTATCCGTTGAACCGACTGAAAGCACGCCGTCGAAGGAAGCCGGATATGAAGCCGCGTCTGAATTTTCGTTGCCCGATGAAGCGACTATAAGAACATTTTTTGAAAGAGCGTAATCCACAACATCCTTACCCATCTTTGAAAAGCCGTCGCCGCCCCAGCTGCAGTTAATTACCTTAGCGCCGTTATCCACGGCGTAAATAATTCCCTCATAACCGTAATCGACGTACACGTTACCCTGTGCATCGCGGTCGTTATCGCGCGAGGTTTTAACGGCCATGATCCTGCAGTTATAGCCTATTGAAGATATTCCTATTTTGTTGCCCGTCGCAGCAGCTGCAATTCCGGCCACGTGCGTCCCGTGGTCAGGACGGTCCTCGTCCGGGTTGTTGTCGGGTGTTCCGTCCAGTCCCCCGAAATCCCAGCCTCTTACGTCATCAACGTAGCCGTTATGGTCGTCATCAATTCCATTGCCCGGAATTTCGTTTGGATTTATCCAGATCTTATCCTTCAGATCGGGATGAGCCCATTCAACCCCGGTATCCACAATACCTATTATAACAGAATCACTTCCTTTGGAAATTGCCCATGCAAGCTCGGCCTGTATGCGCTCCAGGTTCCACTGCAGGCTGTAGCTGGGATCGTCGGGAACCATGCTTGTTTTATAGACAAAGTGAGGCTCTGCCCAGAGCACGTCCCCCGTGGACCTGACCTTTTCAGCCATTTCCATGGGATCAATTGCGGTGCCGTATTCTATTGTAACTATTTCACCCAGGCTGCCGGTTTTTTCAGGAAACAAATTTGAGATGTTTTTTATATTGTAAACACTCAGCTTTTTATTCAGGGAAGTAAATAAAGAAGATTTGTTTAATCCCGCTCCGGGTTTCATCTTTACAACCACTTCACCCGGGAGGTAATGAGTATTTCCATGGCTCAGCACCCTTCCATTGCTGGAAACGCTGCAGAATGCCAGACTGCTGAATAAAACGAAAAAGAATACGGCAACGACTTTTTTTGACATCTTGACGACCTTCACTTATATGCGCTGATGATTTATAGGGAACTTTGTTTAGTAAATTCAAAATAATTATTAGTCTTATTTATATCCGGAATGGACGGATCGCCCAGCTCAATCTGTTTAACCTTTCCGCTTGTTCCGCATTCAATCCACACCGAGTTGGAATCTTTCCATACCTCAGCGCTGCGCGGAATATTCACTTTTTGTCCGTCCTCCCACGTTATGTTGAGCACAATGGGAACAGGGATTGCCCCTTCATTTGTAATTAGCAATTTTAATTTATTATCTTCAACTTTAGCTTCCTTAATTGCCAGGTCGGGATAACCCTTTTCAAAAAACCACTTATCCCAGAACCAGTTTAAGTCAGTTTTCAGATAATCATTAAACGTATTGAAGAAGTCGTAAGGACCGGGGTGTTTTCCATTCCAGCGGCTGATGTATTCTCTGAGCGCATTATTGAATTTTTCCTTTCCAAGTAATGTCCTCAGCATATCGTAAGCCACGGCAGGCTTTCTGTAGGAGGCTATTCTGTAAGAGGCCCATTTCATCATGTATGAAAGCGTCATTATGGGCATGTCCTGCTCACGTCCGGCAAATGAGGCGTAGTCCTTTGCGTTTTCATCCCTGGGATCGTAGCCTGGTGCCATTGAAGCCTGAAGGTCGAAGGGTATCATGGTTGCCCAGCCCTCATCCATCCACGCGTACTTGCGTTCGTTTGTACCCATGTAAAACGGGAAGTATGTGTGAGTGATCTCGTGGGAAGTAACGTGCACGGTTTCAGACTGTTTTTCCATAGAACCGTCGTTTACCATCATCGGAAACTCCATGCCGCCTTCACCGTTAAACACGGTAAGACACGGGTACGGATACGGCACGCCCGGAAGATCGAAAGAAAGGCTTTCGACTGTTTTTCTTGAAATTTCAGCTACACCGTAAAAATCCTTTGATGCTGGGCTGTAGGCTGCGCTTATAAAAGTCCTGCGGTGAGAGTTTTTATCCACCTCTATGCTCACGCCGTCCCAGAGATAATGGCTGCTCATTGCAAAGGCAAAGTCGGGCACGTGCTCTGCCTTAAAGTGCCACGAGTGGCTTTCCTTATTCCTGTATATATCCTTATTGGAAAGATCCTCTTTTGTAATAATGTTAACTACTTTATCCGAAGTTTTTGCGAGCTTTATGCGGTCCAGATATTTTTCTGCAAGTATATCCTCAGCGTTCTTAAGTTCGCCCGTAGCCCAGACACTTATTCCATCCGGCTCGGTCAGTTCAACGTCATAGTTTGAAAAGTCGTTATAGAATTCAACCGTTCCCGAGTAATCCACCCTGTCCCAGCCGTCAATGTCGTCATAGACGGCCATCTGAGGGTACCAGTATGCAACCATAAATGTTGAGTCGCCGTAAGTGCCCATTCTGAAAGAACCGTTCGGCATTGTAAAGCTCCAGCTTACTTCAACCGTAATGCTGCTTTTTGGCATAACCTTACCAGGCACTTTAACAGTCATGTTTGTACCTGAGCGGCTTACACTTTTATTGTCCTTAATATTTACTTCTGTTCCGGCAACGCTTAAGTTTTCAATATTCATTCCGTCTGAAAGGTAGGTTTTGCCGAGAGGAAAATCCCTGGCTGATTCATGTCTGAATATATCCTGGTAAAGTCTTATTACCAGTTCCTTAAGCGTATCGGGACTGTTATTGAAGTAAGTTATTGTTTCTTTCCCCGTAAGGACTCTTGTCTTCGGGTCAAGCGAAGCCTTGATCTTATAGTCCGAAGAGTTCTGCCAGTAGTTTTTTCCCGGCATACCGCTGCTGAGTGTGCGGGTTTGTTTTTCTGCGGCCGCTTTAATGTTAAGCGGAACGTATAAACCCTTAGACTGCTGTGCCGGCAGATCCGTTATTAAGAGCAATAGGGTAAATAAAGCCGGAAGCATAATGCGTGTAATAAGTAAGGACGGGTTCTTCATCTTTTATTTTCTCCCTGGTAATTGGTACGATTAAAAAATCCCGGACCTTTTTATAAAGCGCCCGGGATTAATAATTTATTCCTTGCTAAAATTAATTCCTTATCAGACCTGTTCAAATACCGTTGTATCGGTTTTTGTGGTTTCTGCAAGCGCGTTTTCAAGGCACTCTATAATATCGGCGGGATTTTCAATTCCGACCGAAAGTCTTACCAGGCCTTCTGTAA
This sequence comes from Syntrophomonadaceae bacterium, assembly GCA_050259615.1. Classification (GTDB taxonomy): domain Bacteria; phylum Bacteroidota; class Ignavibacteria; order Ignavibacteriales; family SURF-24; genus JAAXKN01. The sequence continues at coordinate 5,315 of JBLNAZ010000115.1, forward strand.
TTCCAGCCGACTTTCTTCCCTCTTTCCCCATAGAGGCGTGTGTCATGCTTGCAGGATGCTGAATCAGGGTTTCAATGCCTCCCAGGCTTACAGCCAGCTGGCAGAGTTTAACCGAGTTCATCATAACCTCGCCTGCCTCATAGCCTCCTTCAACTTCAAAAGATATAACACCGCCGTGGCCTCCTTTATGCTGCTTCTGTGCAAGTTCATACTGGGGGTGGCTCTTAAGGCCCGGGAAGGCAACCCATTTTACAAGCGGGTGTTTCTCCAGGAATTCAGCCACAATCTGCGCGTTTTCGCAGTGCTTCTGCATTCTGAGTGAAAGGGTTTTTATGCCGCGGTGCACGAGGAATGAATTAAAGGGATCTATAACGCCGCCGATCTGGTTTAACACTTTTTTGAAAACCTTATAGGTTTCTTCATCCTTAACCACGACAATTCCGGCAACTACATCCGCGTGCCCGTTTAAGAATTTAGTCATGCTGTGAAGAACAACATCGGCTCCTGACTCAAAAGGTTTTTGAAGAGCGGGGCTTAAGAATGTATTATCCACAACAAGCCTGGCTCCGTTGGCATGTGCAATTTTGGCTGTTCCTTCAAGATCCGTAATGGAAAGGGTCGGGTTTGCGGGAGTTTCCACATAAAGCACTTTTGTATTCGGGCGCATTGCCTCTTTAACTTTAACGAGGTCTGAAGTATCCACAAATGTAGTCTCCACGCCGAAGTTTGCCATTATGGTACTAAGTAATGTTGAAGTGGGGCCGTATACAATTGAAGAGCATACGACGTGGTCGCCTGCCTTCAGCATAGCCATAAAAACTGTATGCACTGCTGCCATACCGCTTGCACATCCCAGGGCCTTAAAGCCGCCTTCGAGTTCAGCTACGCAGTCTTCCAAAGCTTCCACAGTAGGGTTGGTCATCCTGGTGTAAATATATCCCTTTTCCTTTCCTGCGAAAAGAGATGCTCCGTGCTGTGCCGAATCAAACCTGAAGGTTGAGGTCTGGTAAATTGGTGGTGTAACGGGGCCAAATTCATAGCTGCCGATTCCTGAATGAACGCATTTTGTGTCGAAATTCCGGATGTCGTGTTTTTTCATAAAAAACCTGGTTTTGTTTTTTGTTTTGGTATTTATTTTTCTTTCGGACCTAAAATAGCTAACGTCGTGAAATATTCAAAGTGGATTTATTTTTGTATCATGCATAAAAAAAGAAACCCTGAAAAGCACCGCAGCGCATTTCAGGGTTATAATTTAATCAGATCAATTTTAAGATCTTATATGTCTAAAGACTCTTCAATTTCAGCAAGTGGTTCTTTTCCATTTGCGCCTTCTGCAGTATCGTCCTCTTCAGAAACTACGCGGGCTATATCTGCAATTGAATCGTCTTCATTGAGCCTTATGAGTCTTACGCCCTGAGTATTTCTACCCATTACGCGCAGGTCCTTAACGCTCTGGCGAATGATCATTCCCTGTTCGGTCATAATCACGAGCTCGTCATTGTCGTTAACTTCCCTCATTGCTATCATCTTTCCGTTTTTATCGCTTGTTTTGATAGTAATGATACCCTTGCCTCCACGGTGAGTGAGTCTGTAATCCTCAAGGTCGGAGCGTTTTCCGTATCCCTTGTCGGTTACAACCAGCACCGTTGAAGCGCGGCTTATAACTATGAGTCCTACAACAGCGTCGTCTTTGCCAAGGTTGATTCCGCGCACGCCTGTTGCGGTACGTCCCATATCGCGGACGTCCTTTTCGGTGAAGCGGATTGCCATGCCGTTGCGGGTTCCAAGTATGAGGTCGTTATTGCCGTCGGTTTTCTTAACCTCAATCAGGCGGTCGCCGTCTGTAAGGTTGATGGCGTTAATGCCGCCTTTTCTGACGTTTGAGTAAGCGGAGAGGACTGTCTTTTTGACCGTGCCCTGCTCGGTTGCCATAACGAGATACTTGTCGTTGCTGAACTCCTTGACTGAAACGAATGCCGTAATGTCTTCATCCTTTTCCTTTTCAATCAGGTTCAGTATAGAGCGGCCTCTGCTTGCGCGTCCGCTTTCGGGTATTTCGTGGACTTTCAGCCAGTAGCACTTGCCCTTGTCCGTAAAGAACATTATGTAGTGGTGTGTTGAAGCGATGAACATATGCTCAACAAAGTCATCTTCCTTCGTGCCCGCACCTGTTACACCCTTGCCTCCGCGTGCCTGTTTGCGGTAGCCGCTTACAGGGAAGCGTTTGATGAAGCCGGTATGGGAAATTGTAACAACAACGTCTTCTTCGGCAATAATGTCTTCGAGCGAGAACTCCTTGTAATCGCGTATGATATCGGTTCTTCTTTCATCGCCGTATCTTTCCTTGATTGCCAGCAGTTCCTGAATAATGATCTGGAATCTTTTTTCTTCGCTTGCCAGAATGCCTTTTAACTTTTCAATTAACTTTATTATTTCCCTGTACTCGTCCTCAATTTTCTTTCTTTCCAGACCCGTCAGTCTCTGCAGGCGCATATCGAGTATCGCCTTGGCCTGTATTTCAGAAAGCTTGAAGCGCTTCATAAGGTTATTCTTAGCCGATTCCACATCTCTCGACTTCTTTATTGTCTCGATGACCTCATCGATATTGTCCAGAGCTATTATATAGCCTTCGAGTATGTGGGCGCGGCGTTCCGCTGCATCCAGTTCGAATTTGGTTCTTCTGATCAGGACTTCCATTCTGTGGTCAAGGAAATGCGACATCATTTCCTTCAGGGTCAGGATTTTCGGAATTCCCTTAACTAAGGCCAGCATAATAACGCCGAAAGTGATCTGCATCTGTGTGTGCTTGAAGAGCTGGTTTAAGACCACTTCAGGCTGAGCGTCGCGTTTGAGTTCAATTACAACCCTCATGCCGTCGCGGTCAGATTCATCCCTGATATTCGAGATTTCGGTTATCTTTCCTTCGCGCACCAGTTCGGCAATTTTTTCAATCAGGTTCGACTTATTGACCTGGTAAGGAATTTCAGTTATTATAATATTTTCCCTGTCGTTTTTCAGGGTTTCAACGTTAGCCTTGGCTCTTACAACAACGCGCCCGCGGCCTGTGGTGTAGGCATCTTTTACGCCGTCGTAGCCGAATATGATGCCTCCTGTCGGGAAGTCAGGAGCCGTAACATACTTCATCAGTTTTTCTGAAGTAATGTCGGAATTTTTAATTAAAGCAATAAGTCCGTCCACCACTTCAACAATATTATGAGGCGGAATGTTTGTAGCCATGCCCACTGCAATACCGCTAGCGCCGTTAACCAGAAGGTTGGGCAGATATGAAGGCATAACAGAGGGTTCCTGAAGCGAGTCGTCAAAGTTTGATGTAAAATCAACCGTATTCTTATCCAGATCGCGCAGCATTTCTTCAGCTATTCTTGCCAGGCGTGCTTCCGTATAACGCATAGCAGCAGCAGAATCGCCGTCGACGGAACCGAAGTTACCCTGGCCGTCTACCAGCGGGTATCGCAAAGAGAAATCCTGCACCATTCTAACCATCGAATCATATACTGCCGTATCGCCATGCGGATGGTACTTACCTAAAACCTCACCGACGATTCTGGCAGATTTTTTATACGGTTTATTGAATGGAACTCCAAGTTCATGCATACCATATAAAACTCTGCGGTGAACAGGTTTAAGGCCATCTCTTACATCCGGCAATGCTCTTGAGACTATAACCGACATAGCATAATCTATATAGGAGGATTTCATTTCATCTTCCAATGCAACCGGCACTATTTTTTCAAAAATTGTAGCCATACTAAAAATGTTTCCTGTTTTATAATAATTTTATCTTAACTTCTCTTTTTCATAATCATGAATTCATAATTCAAAATTCATAATTCATAATTCGCCTGCTTACACGTCCAGGTTACGGACATACTTGGCATTTCGTTCAATGAATTCCCTTCTCGGTTCAACAGCATCTCCCATAAGGGTTTCAAAAATCTTATCGGCAGCAGCTGCGCTTTCCAGGTTTACCTGAAGAACCGTTCTGGTTTCAGGATTCATTGTTGTAGCCCAGAGCTGTTCGGGGTTCATTTCGCCAAGACCTTTATAGCGTGATATGAGCACGCCTTTGGGTGAGCCGTCGGCTGCAACTTCCTCGCCGTCCTGTCCGTCGTTTGAAGCTCCGTTGCCCTTAAAGCGTTTCAATATAACATCTCTTTCATCGTCATCATATGCATACTGCTCTTCCTTGCCTTTTTTTATTTTATACAAAGGCGGCTGAGCTATGAATATTCTTCCTGTAGTAACAAGATCTTTCATGTGGCGGTAGAAGAATGTCAGAAGAAGCGTTCTGATATGGCTTCCGTCCACGTCGGCATCTGTCATAATAATAATCTTGCCGTAACGCGCTTTTTCAGTATTAAAGTCGGCGCCGATGCCTGCACCAATGGCCGCAATGATGGTCTTGATTTCGTTATTTTCAAGTATCTTATTAAGCTTTGCTTTTTCAACATTCAGTATCTTGCCTCTCAAGGGGAGTATAGCCTGGAAGCGCCTGTCGCGTCCCTGCTTGGCAGAACCGCCTGCGGAGTCACCTTCAACAATATACATTTCGCAATGTTCGGGGTCGTTTATAGAGCAGTCGGCCAGTTTACCCGGCAGGTGCATGCTGTCTAAAGCGTTTTTCCTTCTTACCAGGTCACGCGCTTTTCTTGCAGCTTCCCTGGCTTCAGCGGCCCTGAGGCACTTTTCAATAATTTTCTTTCCTATGGATGGGTTTTCCTCAAGGAACTCGGCCAGTTTTTCACCAACGATAGATTCAACAACAGATTTTACCTCGCCGTTGCCAAGTTTGGTTTTAGTCTGTCCTTCAAACTGCGGTTCAGCAACCTTTATAGAAATTACTGCCGTAAGGCCTTCCCTGAAGTCGTCACCAGAAAGCGTGATCTTGCCTTCTTTAATGAGATTATTTTTTGAAGCATAGTTATTAAGCGTACGCGTAAGAGCCGACTTGAAGCCCACGAGGTGTGTACCGCCTTCGTGAGTATTTATATTATTTACGTATGAAAATATATTTTCTGAATAAGTGTCGTTATACTGGAAAGCCACTTCAACCGGGGTATTTTCCTTTTCGCCTTCAACATAAACGGGTTTATGGAGAGCTTCCCTGGCTTCATCAAGATACTTCACGAATTCAATAATACCGCCCTTGAAATGATAAGTAACTTCCTCGCCTCCATTACGTTCATCTTTAATCTGAATGGTAATGTTCTTATTGAGGTAAGCCAGTTCCATCATTCTTTCTGTAAGCGTATCGAATTTGAATTTAACATTCTTGAAAATTTCCTTATCGGGGAAGAATGTAACCTTAGTACCTGTTTCGCCTTTTTTAGTTTTGCCGACGATTTTAACGTCGTATTTGGGTACCCCGCGTGTATATTCCTGCTGATAAATGCTGCCGTTTAATTTTACTTCAACCTTAAGCCATTCCGAAAGGGCATTTACAACAGATACACCAACGCCGTGAAGACCGCCTGAGACCTTGTAGGAGTTCTTGTCGAACTTTCCGCCTGCATGCAGCACAGTCATAACGACTTCAAGAGCCGACTTCTTTTCCTCGGGATGCAGATCAACCGGGATGCCTCTTCCGTTATCTTCAACAGTAACAGATTCGTCTTTATTAATTGTAATTACAATACTGTCAGCATAACCGGCAAGTGCCTCATCAATACTATTATCAACCACTTCATTTACCAGGTGGTGAAAACCGCGCGAGCCAACGTCGCCAATATACATGGCTGGTCTTTTGCGGACGGCTTCCAGTCCCTTTAACACATTTATATTCTTTGCCGTATAACTATTTTCTGCCATTTCTTTTGCCAATTTTACACCTTTTAGTTATTACTGTACTTCTTTTTAAGCAATGAATTTTATAGACTTAATAAGTTCCTTCTGGAAATGGGAGTTTATTTTGTCGATAATTATTTTTTGCCTGAATTTAAGTTCGCTTCTCCAGACCGAATTCTCGACCTTCAGAAAGAGAACTTTTTTATCTACCTTTTTTGCTTTAGCAATCTGCTTAAGGTCGGGAAAAAGTTCATAGAACTTTTCAACAACCTCCGCACTCTGTATAAATGCTCTTAAGTTTGCTAAAGTTTCATCTTTAGAGAATATTTCCGAAAAACTTTTTGCATCAGGCATATGTGGCCTGTCCGCTTTTAACTTTTATTAAAATGTCGTTTTCCGTTTTAGTTAAATAGGAAAAATTTGAAAAATCCGTAAGCGTTACAAACGCCTGTCCCACGTGCCTTAAGTACTCGCTTATCCTGGAGGCCCTCATAAGATCGAGCTCTCCGAAGACGTCATCCATGAGGAATATAGGAATTCTTCCAAGAGAGTCTTTCAGATAAAAGAACTGAGCAAAGCGAAGCATTATCTGAAACGTTTTATTCTGCCCCTGGGAGCCGTACTTTTTCAAATTGACCTGATTGATCATGAAATCAAAATCGTCCCTGTGCGGCCCGACGAGGTTGCTGCCCCGCCTGATTTCATCGTCTCTTTTTCTGGCAAGCAGCTCCATGAATTTTGCATCAATATTTTCACCATCCCCGGAATTGTCCAGGTACTGGTAAATTACCGAGGGGTTTTCGCTGCTTCCCATAATAGTCCTGTATGAACTTTCCACATAGCTGTTAAAGCTTTCCAGGAAACTAATCCTGTGCTTTATAATTTCAGAACCGGTTTCGGCAAGCCTCTCTGACCAGGCATCCAGCTGTCCTGTCAAACTTCTGTCCCTGGTTTCTTTAATTTGAGATAAAAGAGAGGATCTTTGGCGCAGTGTACGGTTATATTCCAGAAGTATTTGTAAATAAGTTTCGCTGGACTGAGAAATTACCGAGTCTATGAACTTGCGTCTGTCGCCCGGGGAACCCTGTGTTATGGAGTGATCCTCTGGCGTCAGAATTACAACCGGGTACTTCCCGATGACGTTTGCCGCGCGGAAGACCTGTTTGCCATCTACAAAAAAATATTTCTTGTTGTCAGCTGCCGTATAATATATTCTGACGTTATTATCCGTCAAACCCCTGAATGTACCTTTGACCTCAAAATAATTATCGTTAAAGTTTACAACCTCGCTGTCTGTAACAGAGTTGTATCCTTTGGTCGTACACAAATAATAGATTGCCTCCAGAATAGAAGTCTTACCCTGTCCGTTTCCTCCTACTATGTAATTTATACCGTTAGAAAACTCAATTTGTGTATCTGAATGAATTCTGAAATTCTTCAGCAGTATGGATTCTAATTTCATTCCGCTCCGGCGGATTTACAGTTTAATTGTTTAAGCGAACAGGCATTAAAAGCATCATCAGATCCTCATTATCCCTGTTCTTAACCGGCTCAATAATTACAGCCTTTGTTGGAGAATGCAGCCTGAAAGTAATCTCGTCTTCACCTGCAAGGTGGCTGATAACATCGTTTACATAAGCCGAATTAAAACCGATATCCATCGGTTCACCCGAATACTCGCACTGTATGTTTTCCTTTGCAAAAGCACCCAGGTCCAGATCCTCGGCTGAAACTTCCAGGTTATCCTTTGAAATGGCGAATTTTACCTTTCTGGAATTTGACGGTGAAAACAGGAGCATTCTTTTTACAGTTGAAAGCAGGTCCTGGCTTTTGATTTTCATCTTGTTTTCATTTTCAAAAGGAATGACGCTCCTGTAGTCGGGGTATTTCTGCCCTATAAGTCTTGTTATAAATTCCAGGTCGCCAACCCTGAAGGAAATATGAGTCTTGCTTAAGAGCATCTTCACGTCTTTTTCATCCAGAATCTTAACGATAACAGAAATTGCTCTTTCAGGAATTATATACTGTTCGGTAAATCTGAGTTTGATATTTTTCTTTAACAGGTTAACCAGCCTGTGCCCGTCGGTTGTAACAAAGCGGAGTCCGTCATCCTGAAATTCCAGGAGCGTACCCATCATTGCCGGGCGCATATCTTCCTTGCTCATAGCAAAGGATGTCTGTTCAATTGCTTTTTTCAGCTCATTGCCTGTAATATCAACTTCTCCGATATGTTCTGTATCTATATCTCCGGCCGGGAAAGCAGGTATATCTGGGAATTCCTCGGGCAGGAGATAACTAATAGTGTAAACACCATTATCTGTCTTTAAGTTTATTTTTCCGTTGCTGGAAATGTCAAAAATTATGGTTGTTTCCTGGAGTGAACGGACTATATCGTAAAGGAGGCGTGCAGGCACAACCAGCCTCATATTTTCCTCAGTTACCACGTTTAATGATGATTTTAAGGCTATCTCCAGATCGGTAGCATAGATGGTAAGTAAACCGTCCTTTAAGTCGAATAAAAAGTTCTCCAGAATAGGCATCGGTGTGCGGGATGGGACGGCCGGAATTATTTTTGTCAGCAGTTTTTCCAGTGACTTACTGTTTACCTTAAATTCCATTATAATTCTCCAAATTAAAGTGTAAAAATATCATTTTTTAACCTCACTTTCAATGCGAATTATGAGGTATCACATCAGTTTATCAACAATCAACAGTCTTATATTTATTATTAATTATGTTTTAAAAATAATTAATAAGTTTAATAATAGTGTTAATATGTGGATAACTTAAAATGCCGCAATTCCGGCTTAAATTGTGCGTTTTTAAACATTTTTAAATGTGGATAACTTCAGGCTAACTTTGAGTTCTTAACACTGTGTGAATTAAGGCCGGCTTATCCACACAATCTCCACCGTTTATCCACACCTTATCCACATAGTTTTTGTGGAAATCCACATTAAAATAACGCTTGTTTCAGGGCAATTTTTAAGGGAGATTCCGGTGCGTTATAAACCCTGGTGTTCCCTATTATTTTGTACGGCATTAAGTGTGCCTTTTTAAGACACACTCATCTCTATTTTATTCTTGATGGAGTCTACAGTCTCCTTCATTGAAAAATCTTCATCTATAAGCTGCTCCATGCTCGTAAAGGCGTGAATGACCGTAGAATGGTCCCTTCCCCCGAAATGCAGCCCGATCGTCTTAAGAGACGACTTTGTGAGCTTTTTGGACAGGTACATGGCTATCATGCGGGCCTGTACGACCTCTTTTTTACGGTTTTTATCCCTAAGCTTGTCTTCTTCCACGTTTAAGGTCTCACAGACTATTTTTGTAATATATTCTATGGAAATATTAACCTTCCTGTCGGTTGCAATCTCGCGGACCGTCTTCTTTGCCAGCTCGATATTTATCTCTTTTGAGCTTAAAGAGGCGTTGGCAAGGAGTTTTATAAGGCAGCCTTCAAGTTCACGTATGTTGGACGTGATATTTATAGCTATATACTCAAGAATTTCGGGAGAAAGGCCGATTCCGTAATTTTCGCTTTTCTTCTTTAAGATGGCTATTCTGGTTTCAAAGTCAGGCGGCTGAACGTCGGCTGAAAGACCCCACTGGAAGCGCGATATAAGCCTCTCATTGAGTCCTTTTAAGTCTTTCGGGGGTTTATCGCTCGAAAGTATGATCTGCTTGCCTGACTGATGCAGGGTGTTAAAAATATGAAAGAATAAATCCTGTGTTTTTTCCTTGTTTATAAGGAACTGGATATCGTCTATTATGAGGGCATCCATGCTTTTATAGAAATTAGAGAATTCGTTAACTTTATTGGACTGGATGGCTTCAACGAATTCCACCGTAAAAATGTCGCTTGAGAGGTAAATAACCCTTTTTTGAGGAAAATTGCTGAGAATTTTGTTCCCGATAGCCTGTATTAAATGTGTTTTTCCTAAACCCACACCACCGTAAATAAACAGCGGGTTAAAGGATGTTTCTCCCGGGTTATCCCCTATTGCTATGGCTGCGGCACGGGCAAGCTGATTGCCCTCCCCTTTTATAAAGTTGTCAAAAGTGTAACGGCTGTTTAAGTAAGATTCAAAGGACGGTTTTTTATCCTGCTGGTGAGTACTCTGTACAACCGGTTCGGATTTTTCATGGGTTTCCTTGCCGAGTTCTATCTCGGGGACTTCATTTTCTTCCGATATCACGTATGCGAGCTTTGCTTCAGAACCGATTATCTGTTTGATGGTTTTATTTATCAGTGTATTATAATGCTCATCAATCCATTCAATAAAAAAATTATTAGGCACCTGTATCTTTAACGTCAGATTGTCCAGGTGAAGGGGTTTAATGGGCAGAAACCACGTGTTATAGGTTATAAATGGGACGTTGTCTTTGATGACTTTTAAGCATTCTTTCCAAATTATTTTAGGATCGGTACTTACGGCTTCGGCAGCCATATTTTCTGCATTGTTCATAGTTATTAACATTTAAAATAGGTTAAAAATTGAAAATTCAAAAGATTCCGGGGTTTTTCCACACTCCCCCACAATTTATCAACAAGTTATCCACATTAATGTGGAAAAGCTAAGTTGTTGAAAAATAAGCACTTATAGGTGCCTTTCTGGTATTGCCAGTGGTTATCCACATTTTCATAATGTGATCTGTGTATCTTTAAGCATGTGAAACAGTTCCACGTTAAAAAGTTATCCACAAGTTATCCACACTTATTAACAATGTTTGGGGGAATGAAAAATAGATAGATTTTTCTGCCTGTGCAAATTAATTATTAACAAAATTACGTAAGTTGTTATGCCGGAATAAGATAAAATTAATTATATTTCCTGAATTGATCTTTCTAAAGAGAGAATAGCATTTTTTAATAAAAGAATCGGGGTTGAGTGTGGATAAATTGAAAGTGGTTATTACCGGCGGTGCCGGCTTTATCGGCAGCCATATTGCCGAGTGCTGGCTGGGCAGGGGTGCTGAGGTTCATGTAATTGATAACCTGAGGAGCGGTCACTTAAAGAATGTAACGCTTTTTCCCAAATTGAATTTTCACCGCGGAAGCATAACAGACAGGGATCTTGTTTTTTCTGTTCTTAAAGATGCATCTTATGTACACCATCTGGCAGCCATGGTCTCAGTGCCTGAATCTGTAATGAAGCCTGTGGAATGCGTTGAAATTAACGTTCTGGGTCTGATAAACATTCTGGATGCCGCACGCGAGCATAATGTAAAAAAGGTTGTTCACTCCAGCTCTGCAGCCGTATACGGCGATAATCCCGAAAGCCCGAAGCTCACTTCCATGCGTCCTATGCCCAAGAGCCCGTATGGCATTACAAAACTTGACGGCGAGTACTACCTTGAGATGTACAGGGAAAACTTTAACGTTGGAACTGTATCTTTAAGATACTTTAACGTGTTCGGACCCCGCCAGGATCCGCAGAGCCAGTATGCCGCGGCAATTCCTATATTCGTCAGCAAGGCTCTTAAAAATGATCCGATAACAATCTATGGCGACGGCACTCAGACGCGCGACTTTGTTTTTGTTAAGGATGTTGTAAATGCCAACCTTACCGCGGCCACAAACGCCGAAGCACACGGGGTGTTCAACGTTGCAAACGGATCTTCTATTACAATAAGAGAGCTTGCTGAACTTATAATTAAAGAAACAGGAAGCCAGAGTAAAATTATTTTTGAGAAGGAAAGACCGGGTGACATAAAGCACAGCCTGGCTTCAACTAAGGATACCGAAGAAAGTCTGGGCTTTAAGCCGAAGTTTAACCTTATAGACGGCTTAAAAGAAACCATTTCGTATTTTGTAAATGAATTCAGTCAGGATAAAGCCTGAGGTTTTAC
>JBLNAZ010000116.1:0-2608 GCA_050259615.1 Syntrophomonadaceae bacterium
TTCAGCATTTCAGTTCTCCTTTTTAATTTGCATTAATAAAACTCTCTTATATTTTAGTACATGCACTAAAAGAGGAAGTGCAACTGCCGTGCCACGGAGAAATAAGCTGACATTTAAGCATTTAATTTGCATTATTGCGTGTGACGTTCGTCAAAACTGCCGAGCAATGGGAACAATTCTACCGGAAAGGTGTAATTATGTCACAAAAGGCGTGAGGAACAGTTTTTGATTTATTAAAACTATGCGGCGGGAGACCTTCCCAAAACCGCGTTAAGCGGTTTCATGTTTGTAGCCCAGGGTTTGAAAAACCCTGGGAAAATATGACCCATACAATAAAAACCACGTAGTGGTTTTATGTCTATTTTAATGGGTTTTTTGAATTATTAAAACAAATTATAAATAAATGAAATTTAAACTGGTTGTAAAACCGGGGTACTTAATCCCCATCACTCTTACATTCGCGCTCGTGCTGGCCGCGGTTACCGCATTTGATATATACCAGAGCTACAGGGATATCTACCAGGCCAAAAACGACGAGGCCGTCAGCATGCTCAGAGCTGTGCAGAAATCGGGCGAGAACGTCTACCTCAGCAGCATGGAAGTCGAAAACCTTACAACCGATAAGCTCATTACTAACGCTTACCTCCTCTATAAGCTTGAGGAAAATAAACCCCTCAGCACGCAGGACCTTGACAGGATTTCCGCTGCAAACAGCATCGGACATATCTACCTTTTCTCCCGCACAGGAAAGCTTGAGCTTAAAAACAGCAATACCCCGTACTCCGAACTGGATATTTTTAACAGCTTTCCGGCTGAAAAGGATTCCATCTTTGCTGGAAAATACGACTACTTTACTTCTTCCGGCACAGATGATACCTCCGGCAGCCAGCACCTCCTGGTGGTGCATAAACGACCCGGCGGCAGGGGACTCATGGCTCTGTCCATCGATTCTAAATATTTCCTGGAATTCAGGAAGAAGATAGGAATAGGACAGTTGTTCCAGAGAATAGCCGACGAGCGCGAAATAGAATATATAGTAATTCAGGACTCCACAGGCATTATTACCGCCAGCCGCGGCGTTGAGCACCTGAGCCCCGTTGCATCCGACACCTTCCTCCGTAAGGTCATAAACGAAAAAATAATATCCACAAGGAAATTATCCTTTAACGGAAAGGATGTATTTGAAGCCGTAAAGCCTTTTATGATGCAGGGCGAAATTGCAGGCGTTATAAGAATAGGCTTTTCGCTCGACTCCATCAGCCGGATGATAGACCGCATGATACTGCGCAGCGTGCTCATTTCACTTCTGCTGCTTCTGGTTGGAATTGTTGTAATTACGCTTCTTGTAAACCAGCAGAGCTATTCGCTCCTTAAGCATGAATACACAAAAGTCCAGACGCATACGGGCAAAATTCTTGAAAGCATGTCCGACGGAGTTATTGTAACTGATTCAGCGGGACGCATAATTATTTTCAATAAAGCCGCTGAAAAGATATTCTCTGCTGATGCTTCTGAGGTTACCGGCAAAGAATGCAGCGCAATTATAAAATCGCCCGAGAGCCTTATTACAAGAACGCTAAGAACCAAAGCTCCCCTTGAATACTGGGAGCATTCGGTGCAGACACTGAACGACCAGCAGATAATAATTGCCGGCGGCACATCCATTATATATAATAACGAGGGTGAAATAGATTCCGTTATTGCGGTGGTAAGGGATCTTACAATGCAGAGGGATATTGAAGCCGTGCAGAAACGCCGCGAGAAGCTTAGCGCAATGGGAGAGCTTGCGGGCAATGTGGCCCACGAAATTAAAAATCCCCTTAACCTCATCAGCATTACGGCCCAGCGCTTTGAAAAGGAATTTGTACCGGCCTCAGGCGACCTGGGCGAGTACTACGCCCTCATAAAAGATATGAAAGAGGAGATCCGCAGGGTAACGGGAATAATAAACCAGTTTCTTAAATTCGCCCGCCCGCCCATGCTCCGCCTGCGGCGCACAGAAATGAAGGAATATATCGAAGGCATCTGCAGCTCATTTCAGGGCACCGCAATGAAGGATAATGTAAAGCTCACATGCAGCAGCGGAAGCTATGAGGCCGATATAGACCAGGACCAGATGAGGCAGGCAATGATAAACCTTCTTCAGAACGCCTTCGAGGCCGCAAAATCCCCAGGCCGCCAGGGTGAGGTAAGCGTGGAATCCTATCCCGTAAACGGTCATCTTACTATCACAGTAAGGGATAACGGCTGCGGAATTAAGGATGAGGATATAAATAAAATTTTCAACCTTTATTTTACTACAAAATCTGAAGGCACGGGACTTGGTTTAAGCATAGTAAGCCAGATAGTTACCGGCCACAGGGGTAACATAAAAGTTGAAAGCATACCGGACACAGGAACAACATTTATAATAGAAATACCGCTTTATGAACAGGACAATATTAATAATTGACGACGAAAAGCCCCAGAGAGAATCCCTGGGCGGATACTTCAGAAAAAAAGGCTTTGAGGTTGCTCTTGCAGCCTGCGGAAAAGAAGGCATCGAAACCGTAAGGGAAAAGACAATTGATCTTGTGCTTACGGATTACCGCATGCCCGACATGACGGG
>JBLNAZ010000117.1:0-24574 GCA_050259615.1 Syntrophomonadaceae bacterium
GCCCGTAAAGGAAGTAACATTTGTTGTAAAACAGGAACTGCTGAAGTATCCATTTTTTAGAGATATTCTTGGAGCAAGAACTCCTATTGTTGTCGGGCGCAGCAATCCGCGTGAAGACCTTGTGCATGTTATGGATGAAGGATTAAAGTATATTAAAAACGGGCGTTCAATTATTATTTTCCCGCAGAGAACCAGAAGCAGTAAATTTAATGCAGAACAGTTTAACACGCTTGGAGTAAAGCTGGCAAAAAAAGCTGACTGCTACGTTGTACCTACGGCACTTGTTACTGATGCCTGGGGTAACGGGAAAATAATAAAGGATTTCGGAAAGATCGACCCGTCAAAAAAAGTATATATAAGCTTTGGAAAACCGTTCAAGGTTGAATCCACAGGCGCAAAGGAACACCTCGTAGTGCTCGATTTCATAAAAGAAAAGCTTCTGGAGTGGGGCAGGGAAGACTGCATTGAAAAGCAATTGCCCTAAAAAAAGTAATTATTGCAAAGAGGAGTCTTATTATTTATTTTAGCCGCAGATTTACTATTATTATTTCACAGGGGAAAACATGGACTTAATAAAACCTGGCAAGCTTAAAAAAGGGGATCTGATTGGAATTATATCCCCGGCTTCAACTCCGGATGATCTGACCAGGATTGACAAGGGTGTAAAATATCTTGAAAAGTTGGGTTACTGCGTCGAAGTCGGCCGTAACGTAGGCCAGAATCACGGCTATCTTGCCGGTAAAGACGAAGCAAGACTTGCAGACCTTCACTATATGTTCCAGAAAAAAGAAGTCAAAGCTATTTTTTGCGTCAGGGGAGGCTACGGAACTCCACGCCTCCTTGACGGCATAGATTACAGCCTCATCAAAAAAAATCCTAAAATATTTGTCGGCTACAGCGATATAACAGCCCTGCAGATGGCATTCTTAAAAAAAACCGGACTCGTTACCTTTGCCGGCCCTATGCTGGCTGTTGATTTCTGGAACGAGGTAAGCCCCTTTACAGAAGAAATGTTCTGGGCTATGGTAACCTCCAGAAAAAAGTTCGGAAAAGTGCAGAATCCAAACAATGAAAAGATCCACATTCTAAGAACCGGCAACGCGGAGAACCAGCTCATAGGCGGAAATCTTTCCCTTATTGCTTCTTTAATTGGAACTGGTTATCTTCCTTCATTCAAGGACAAAATCCTGATGGTTGAGGAAATTGGTGAACCTCCATACCGCATCGATAGAATGTTCAGTCAGCTTAAGCTTGCCGGAGTTTTCAGCCAGATCAGCGGTATAATTTTAGGAAGGTTTGTCGACTGTTATGAATCCGACCAGTTCAAAAAAACTCTTACTCTCAATGAAGTAATTAACGATTACCTGGGAAATCTTGAAATGCCGGTAGTATATAACTTTAAGCACGGGCACATAAAAGACAATATAACAATGGCTTTCGGGTTGAATTACAGAATTAATACTTCAAAATGCACTGTCGAACTGACTGAAAATGCGGTGGAATAGGTCATTTTTTCTTAAGATTACCAAAAAAAAGTATTGGACATAAAAAAACTTCTTTGTACTTTATAACACCTTTAATATCATAAATAGGAGGTTGGTTTGAAAAAAGTTACACTTTTGTTATTCACTTTATTGGTTGTATCGGCTTTATACAGCAATATCAGCGCTCAAATCCTTTTGGATGAGAACTTTGATTATCCGGCCGGTGCTCAGATTGACACAGCTGGCTGGAATGGCCACAGCGGTAATACTGGTACTGCCACTCTGTTAAAAGTCGCTAGCGGCAATTTAACCTATGCAAATTATCCTTTAATTGACAAGGGTAATATGCTCCTTATTGAGGGCGGAAGCGGTTCAAGAGAGGATGTAAATCACTTATTTGAAAAGCAGTCAACCGGCTCAATTTATACCTCATTCCTGGTAAAAGTTGAATCTGCCAATACAACAGGGGACTATTTCTTCCATTACAGATACCCCAGCGCTAAGTCTACTGACCCCGCTATCTTTTTAGCCAGGTTATATGTAAAGGATAACGGAGCTGGCGGCTTTTTCTTCGGTTTGACAAAGTCAGGAACAGCTGTTCAGTATTCAACCACAGCATTACAGTATAATACTACATATCTTGTGGTTGTAAAATACGAATATGTTGGCCAGGGTGCAGGTAAGGATGACAAGGTAAGCCTTTATGTCAATCCTGACCTTGCAGCAGTTGAACCTTCAACTGCACAGCTGACAGATATTGAAACTGGTACAAGCAATACTGATTCTCCACTTGATGAAGTTGCTTTACGTCAGGGCGGCACTGCTTATAAGGTTGACGTTGATGGTATGAGAGTTGCAAAAAGCTGGGATGAACTCAAAGGCGCTATTGTTGCTCCTGTTGTGTTCCAGGCTAACATGAAAGTTCAGATACTTGAGAAGAAATTCACTGTTGGTACTGATAAAGTAGTTCTCCGCGGCGATTTCCAGTCTGTTGCCGGCGATGCAGGCGGTAACTGGCAGGGAACAAAATTCGAACTTAAGGATCCTGACCAGGATAGCATCTATACACTTACTATAGATTTCCCTGTTGAAAAAGTCGATACTAATTATCAATACAAATTAGTACTGGCTCCCGACTCTTGGGAATCTGCCGATAACAGACCTTTTGCCCCGAAACTTCCGGTGAAAATCCTTGCTCCGGTTTATATGAACAACGACACTGTAGCTAATATCCCTTCACCATATATAGGCAAGACTTACCACTTCACCTTTATTGCTGATATCAGCGGCATCTTAGGAAGCGGTGATGGCTCTTTTGATCCTTCAAGAGACTCTCTGCTCGTTATGGGTCTTGACTGGGAAGGCGGTACAAACGTTCAGGGTCCAAGAAAGATGGAACAGGGTCTTCAGACCGGCGTTTATGAAACAACTCTCAGCGTTAAGGCTACCGGAGATTCAACTAAGTGGAAATTCCATGCTTATCCTGAAAACCATTTCTCTAACACAGGATGGGAATCTGGAAATGACAACTGGTACGTATATGGACAGGATACTGTTATAACACTTGGTCCTCGTGTACCGAGAATTACTCCTTCTGCTCCTGCTCTTACGTCACCTGTTCAGGTACTCTTCCAGGTAGATATGAACAACGCAAAAAATGCTTATGACAATTCGGCAATTCCATTGGCTGATATTAACTTTGTTGGCGTTAAGGGTTCAGATTCTACAATCGGTGCATGGGCTGGAACCTGGGTTGTTGCAGATACTGCTTCTACACCTAAAACTATTATCGTTTTTAATGATAAGGGCGTAAACGGCGATAAAGTTGCCGGCGACGGCATCTGGTCGAAACTTATTACCTTCCCCGTTGGTACTCCTGGCGGTAGCATTGAATATAAGTACGCATGCTGGTACAAGGATGCTGACAAGCACACTACCAATACAGCTGTTCTCGACAATGAAGCAGGCTTCGGACAGAACCATTCATTTAAACTGCTTAATTCTACAACTGTCATCAACGTCAAGAATATCTTTGGCAACATGACAACAGATGTTAAACAGGTTAATACAAACCAGGTTCCGACAGTTTATAATCTTGCTCAGAACTTCCCGAATCCGTTTAACCCTGCTACAACTATACGCTACAGCGTTCCTAAGGCCGGAATGGTTACACTCAGGATCTTCAACATGTTAGGTCAGGAAGTAGCTACTCTGGTTCAGGCTCAGCAGAATGCAGGAAGCTATGAAGTTAGTTTCGACGCTTCAAGACTTTCAAGCGGTATCTACCTCTATAATCTTACAAGCGGTTCTTTCTCTTCAACAAAGAAGATGATGCTCGTTAAGTAAAATTAGTAAAGGTAAGTTATTATAAAGCCCTGTTGAATTTTTCAGCAGGGCTTTTCTGTTTTTGCCTTTCCAGCCCGTTACTGAGTCTATGGAATAACTATTCAGCTCTTCAACCCCGCCTAAATCCTGTTAATAAAAATACTTATCTGAATCCGGCTGCAGCTCCTTAAATACTGCAATTAATGAAAAAAAAGGAATTTGTTTCTCTTTTTTAAGAATTAAACGGCGGAATCTTTCCTTTTTACACCATTTTATGAAAAATACGCGTGTGGTATGTTAATTGTTGTATAATTTATAATAATTAAAATTTGAGGTAATTAGTGGAATTTATTAATGAGGAAACCGGACTTGCCGGTGAGATTTTCCTGGAAAATCAGATTGCCTCGCAATGCAAAACAAAACGCAATAAAATAAATAAAATGCTCGAAAGAGTAACTGATGACGAAAGGGACGTCTACTTTTAAGCATTAAATGAAACTCGACCACATATTAAATAAAAAGGATTTATCGAAAGAGGAGATAATCTACCTTCTGGAACTTTCTGATTTCAGAAATACGCGCAGACTCTTCGACAAGGCCGATGAGGTCAGAAAAGCCTTCTGCGGTGATGAAGTTCACTTGAGGGGAATTATTGAATTTTCAAATTACTGTGAGCAGGACTGCCTCTACTGCGGCCTGAGACACAGCAATACTGAGATTGAAAGATACAGAATGACTGCCGATGAAATAATCGAAACAGCCAAACTGATCTCCAACCTGGGAATCGGTACAATTGTTCTGCAGTCGGGTGAAGACGCAGCTTTCGACGTCGATAAAATCGCATATATAATTTATTTCATAAAGCAGAATTGCGATGTTGCCATAACTTTAAGCCTGGGTGAAAGGGATTTTGAGGAATATAAAACCTGGCGCTATGCCGGAGCAGACAGGTACCTGCTTAAGCATGAAACTGCAAACCCGGAGCTTTATTCCATCTATCACCAAAAACAGAAAGTCCAGGACAGGCTGACTCACCTGAATTTCCTTAAGTCGATCGGTTTCCAGATCGGAAGCGGCAACCTTATAGGACTTCCGGGGCAGTCTGTTGAAGACATAGCAGATGATCTGTTACTATGCAAAGATCTGGACGTTGATATGGCCTCCTTCAGCCCGTTTGTCCCGTCGCCCAATACTCCGTACAGAAATAAATCCGTCGGAAGTGTGGAACTTACGCTTAAAACTATAGCTGTAAGCCGTATTATCATGAAAAACACACACATACCGGCTACCACGGCAATTGCAACAATAGATTCTCTGGGCCGTGAAAAGGCCTTGCGCGTGGGGGCAAATGTAATTATGCCTAACTTTACTCCGAAACCATACAGGGATAAATACTGCATTTACCCCAACAAGAAATATATTGTGGAAGACCCTCTTAACAGCGCATCTTCGATACAGCACATTATCAGCTCCATGGGAAGGAAAGTTTCAACTTCGCGCGGAGATTCCATGAAACAGACCTCAAACTTGTCTCAATTCATCTGATTTATTATTATATTTATATCCGGTCTTTTTTTACATTTAATCATTTACAACTAATCGGGAATAAAATGAATAGATACTTCGTATTGTTTTGTTCTGTTATAATATCGGGAATATTATTAACCGGATGCTCAAAGAAAAGTGAACAGGAACTCTTTAATGCCGGTCAGAAAAATGTTCAGGATGGAAAGTATACTGAAGCAATAGATTCTTATGAAACACTTGTTAAGGATTATCCTGAAAGTCCAAGGGCCCCAAAAGTTTTATTCGAAATCGGGAAACTTTATCAGGGCAAAGCTGTTAAAAATATATCGGAAACAGAATCAATTAAGAAAGCGGTTGAATTCTATAACAGGATCTTTAAAGAATATCCCAAAAGTGCCGAAGCTCCAAGTGCTCTTTTTATGACGGGCTTTTTACAGGCAAATGAGCTGCGCGACTATAATGCTGCCACAGCTTCCCTGAAACAGTTCCTGGCCAGCTATCCCAATCATGAAATGGCGTCTTCAGCTCAGGCAGAATTAGACAATATGGGACTTACTCCGGATGAAATCTTAAAAAAGAATCTTGAGGCAAATAAATAGTGGCTGAATCTTATCAGGATTACAGAAAATTCCTGA
Source organism: Syntrophomonadaceae bacterium (assembly GCA_050259615.1). Classification (GTDB taxonomy): domain Bacteria; phylum Bacteroidota; class Ignavibacteria; order Ignavibacteriales; family SURF-24; genus JAAXKN01. Next base: position 5,972 of record JBLNAZ010000117.1, read on the forward strand.
ACCCGTCTGTTGTATCCAAGCTGAATTCACTGGAACTTAAAGCGCGCCTTGTCGTGGAGGGCTTCATGGTCGGCCTGCACAGAAGCCCTTACCATGGTTTCAGCGTGGAGTTCAGTGAGCACAGACCCTATATGCAGGGAGACAGCCTGAGGAGCGTCGACTGGAAAGCATACGGAAAAACTGAGAAGTACTACATTAAACAGTTTGAGGAAGAAACCAACCTGGTAAGCCACGTTATTTTAGACGTTAGCCGCTCAATGGACTTTGCATACGGAAATAATATAAAGAAGCTTGAATACGGCTCTATTCTTGCCGCCAGCCTTATGTATCTGATGGTACGCCAGCAGGACGCTGCAGGCCTGGCACTTTATTCAGACAAAATTGAGACCTTTATGGCCCCCAAATCCAGCAGGATCTATCTTACTGAACTCCTTAAGGCCCTGGCTGCAGCAAAACCCTCCAGCCGGACTAAAACTGCCAATTGTCTTAATTTTGTGGCTGAAAAAGTAAAAAGAAGAGGGCTTGTTATCATCATATCCGACTTTTTTGACGATGTTAATTCCGTCCTTACTGCCTTAAAGCACTTCAGGTATAAAAAAAATGAGGTTGTCGTCTTTCAGATCCTTGATCCGATGGAAATGAGCTTCGCATTCGGCCGTGACGCCGTTTTTAAGGATATGGAAACCCAGGAGGAACTGATCACACAGCCTTTCCAGATTCAAAAGGCCTACCAGAAGTCAATGGCCGACTATTTGGAAAAAATTAAGGAAGAATGCCTGAACTCTGGAATTGAATATAACCTGCTCGATACGTCCATCCCATTCGATAAAGCCCTGTTCAGCTACTTTAAGAAAAGAGCCAGACTGCTTTAATTTATTGCCGGTTGGCTCACGGACAGGCTAATCCCCGGTTACAAATGGGTATTCCGGACTTGTATATTTATCAAATGCATATCTTTTCAGCAAAGGATCATAAAGCATCCGGCTGTAGAAAAGCACGTGCGCTCCGAAAAGCATAGATTTTGCCTTATAACCCAGCAGCCTCAGGTACGCCGCTGCAGAAGCGCTGTACTGCCCGTTATAACAGTAAATTGCTATTTCTCTGTTCGTGGGCAGTGTCTGCAGATAATTGCTGCTTTTCAGCGATGAATATGGAGCATAGGAAATCGCCCCCTGGGGATGCCCTAATCCGCTGTAAGGATTAAAAATGCCCACCGCCTCATAAAGGGCATCTGAACCATAACATATTAAGTAATAATCTCTCCTGGCATACTCCCCGAACAGATCGTCTTCAGTAACCGCCGGTCCTGAAACTGAATCACTTTCAAAGGTGAGATTTTCATTGAATCCTCCCAAAAGCATCTCAGAGACTCTTTCTTCAACTTTATCTTTTATGTTCCCTGACTTTGTCTTAAATTCAACCTTTGGCAGCGGGGTCTTGGAATTTCTGTGGCTTCCTTCATTCGTATAGTTGTTCATCTCCGGAGAATTTCTTGTATGCTCATTCCAGACATCCGAAAAAGCGGTATTCCAGGCACCCATGCCGAAATTAAGGGAATATACGTTATTATATCCCGCTAATCTTAAAAGCGTCGCATAATAAGAAGAAGCCTGCCCCGACTGGCTTACAAGCACTACTTTTGAATACTTTTCTGTTCCATTCTGCTTAAAATAGCTGATGAGGTCCTTTGACTCCAGATTAACAGCCCCTTTAATGTGGCCTGAGCGGAACAGGTCCCGGCTCCTTGTATCTAAAATAAGATAACTATCGGTATTGCTGTTTACTTCTCCGGCCCCTAAAAGCGGAGGTGCATCCATGGAATTGATAAAATCTCCCTGCGATTCGAAATAGACTAGCATCTCAGCCGTATTTTCCAGTGAACCGTGAAATTCCGGAATGACATTATTTTCCAGGCACCCCGGCAGAAACACCATTAGAAACGCGAGATAAAGATATGTAAGCGCTTTGTTTTTCATTATTTATGCCTGAAACAGATTAGTTTGGTTTAACAAAATCCCCGGCTGCACTTCCTATAAAAAGCCCTATAACGTCATTGCCATAAACATTCCATATTATCTGGCTTCCCCCCTGGGTAAACGAATTGTGAACCTGCAGATTGTTCCCCCTGGTCCTGAAGTAGTCGTAAAACCCTTTGTCAAATGAAAAAACCTTCAGGAGTGTTCTGTTAATGTGAAAATCCGTCCTGTACTCTTCAGGAATATCCATTGTTCTTATTGTAGCGTTTGAAGGCAGCTGCTCGGGCGATTCATACACCTCGAAAAAGTCTGTTGCAAGACCGGAGAATGTATACTGGTTGACTCCGGAAATAAACCATGCTGCTGCATATGATTCATTTATCCTTGGAATTATCCGGGCTTCAATGTACTGGCTGTTGACAAGCGTAGCGCGTGTAACAGTGGGTTCCTCGGGAACCCTGGTTATTGCATAAATGCTTTTTCCTTCCCAGTTTGCATAGAGCTCATATACGGTTCCGGTGTGAATATATAAGTTAGTCAAAGGTTTGTATATGCCGTCTTTTGAATATAAAACAGGAATTACCTCCAGCCCGTTTATTTTTAAGTAGGCAGTGACATCCTTTAATTCAGCTTTCTTGATGTCATATGGGTCATTCAGTGGGAGTGTTCTCGTAAATGTTACCCCCTGGAAAAGGGAGTCTTTCTTAAGCGATGCAAATACAACTGTTTTTTCCTTATATATGCTGTCGGGCTCCAGAGTCTCAGTCTTCTCGCAGCCCGCGGCAGCCATTATAACTATTGCTAAAAGCGGCAATATTCCAAAAGTTTTCATGATGCAGTTTTTCATGATCTTAAATTAAAATTTTATTGTTACGCCCAGTGTCGGCAGAAAAGGGAATATCGTTATAGAATGAAACTTGGGCAGAGATACAGTTCCCTCTGCAGCCGGCTTTTCAACTTCTGAGGCATAGTATGCAAAAGGATTTTTCCTGTCATACACATTATAAATATTAAGGTACGACTCCAATTGCAGCTCATTTATAAAGAATTTGTAAGTAACATTCAGATCCAGCTTGTGGTAATCAGGCAGTTTATAAGCATTTCTGGCTGTATAATCGAACTGAACTCTCTGATGAGGATCCAGATCAATACTTCCGATCTGATACTGGCTTGATGGAATTGTAAAGCCCTGGCCTGATGCGAACGTCCACGTCAGCCCAAACCTCAGGTTGTCAGATAACTTGTAAGTGGCAATTACAGAAATGTCGTGCCTTCTGTCGTACCTTGGATAAAATACCTGACCGGCATTAAGTTCATCAAACTTTCTTCTCGTCCAGCTTAATGTATAGCCAATCCATCCTGAGAGGTCTCCTGAAGTTTTATTCAGGAAAAACTCAACCCCGTAAGCTTCGCCATTGCCTTTTGTAAACAGGTCAACAACCGTACTGCGCGGATTATACCTGGCATTGTCCTTAAACTCGTAAAGGTTCTTCATGTCCTTATAGTAGCCTTCAACTGAAAAGAGATACTCTTTACCCATAAAATAAGAATCCAGGCCCAGTATATACTGCCTTGAGTTAGCCGGTTCCACTTTGTCTGTCGATGGATACCATAGGTCCGTAGGCAGGGAAATGTCATTCCTTAGAATTAAGTGCAGGAACTGATTTGTAACTGAGAATGCGCCTTTCAGGGCGGTTTCCTCTGTCAGGTTAAAAACCAGGGAAAGTCGGGGCTCATACTTGAGTTTTTTCTGGCCGTCAAAATAGTAGAGCCTGATGCCCGGGTTAAGCTTAAACCTGGAATTTATCTGCCATTCGCTCTGCATATAAACTGCGGTTTCAAAGTTCAGAATTTCCTTTTCATTTCCTGTACTCCTTTCAATAAGCTCACTATAGACATCGCTGTAGATCAGTTTGTATTTATGGAGTGTAAGATCCAGTCCAATCTTGCCGTTGTTGTTTTCTGAAATAAAAAATTCCACGTCTTTTTTCATTACTAAATCCATCAGTTCAGACACTGAATAATAATCCGAGGCTGTTACTCTGCTTGTAGTGTCATCAAGAATGGACTTAAATCTGTAATTAACATAGCTCAGCGAGGTGTTTGAAAAGCGTGAATTTGAAAGCACCTGCGACCAGTTCAGGCTTGCAACTGCATTCTGCCACTGGATATCGTAGCTGACCTGATTGCCCGGGGAACTGTAGATCTGGTCGCTGCTTAAAAGTGCGCTTAGCGAAACAATGTCGTTGCTGGAAGCATTAAAGGAAAACTTGGAATTGAGATCATAAAAATTATATCTGGGAGCAAGGCCGTTTTTATCAGTTATTTTCTGAAATGCATCATAATACATTTTCCGTCCTGATAAAATATATGTGGATTTTTCGTCCAGGGGTCCTTCGAGCGTCAGGTGCGAATTTATGACACCAAGGCCAAGTATGCCCTTATGTTTATCCCTGGAGCCGCTTCTGAGCTTAATGTCAAGTACACTTGAAAGCCTTCCGCCATATTCAGCCGGGAATCCGCCTTTTATCAGTTTAACATTCTGCAGGGCATCGGAATTAAAAGTGCTTGCAAAATTCCCAAGGTGCGAAGGGTTATATACCACTACACCGTCGATAAGTGTCAGTGTTTGATCGGGACTTCCGCCTCTTACATAAAGTCCTGCCGAAAGCTCGTTATTCTGTGTCAGGCCGGGCAGCATCTGAAGCGATCTGAAAAGATCCACTTCACCGCTTAAAGACGGAAGCTGACTTAAAAGCTCGGGGGAGACATCAATGGAACTTACCTCTCCGGCATCACTTTTTTTACCTTTTACAATAACTTCCTGAAGCCTTATGTCCTGCGGTTCCAATTCAATGTCAATTCTTATAACAGAATTTTTGCCCGGTACTGTCAGATCTTTTATCAGGGGTTTATATCCAAGGCGCCTGGCAACTAATAGAAATCTTCCTGATAAAACATTTGGTATGGCAAAGTATCCGTACTGGTTTGAGGTGCCGCCTTTTAATGGGGGATTTGCAAAGCTAAGGCTGTCGCGGTAAATAAGAACGCTTGAACCGGGTAAATATTCTCCCGTTGCTTTATCTTTTATGAAGCCGGAAATAGTATAGCTTACGTCCTGTGCATGCAGATTTCCCACATACCCTAAAGCCGCAAGGAGGAGAAATACTGAAATAAGAGATCTGATATTTTTCAGCTTCATCTTTCAGGCAGTTCCTATTTTGCAAAACAAGCTTAATTAAAAAGAGCACGCCGGCAAAACCTAAAGGGAATGAACATTTCAAAAAAAACGGGTGGATCTGTCTGGAAATTAGTAAAAAGTAATGAAAATGCAAATGGATAATTCAATATTAACCAGAAGTAGAAATTTATTAAGAAGAGATGAACGGCTCCATCAGGCAGCCGTTCATTATTGAGAAAGCAATTTAGAAAAAGCTTTTTATCTGACCGAAATATTCATCAATATATTTTTCAGCCTCTTCCTGGCTTTTGGCTTCGGTAATGCAGCGGATAATAGGTTCAGTATTCGATTTCCTGAAATGCACCCAGTGACCGGGAAAATCAATTCTCAGTCCGTCTTCAGTATTAATTTTTTCTGAAGAATATTTATCCATAAGAATTTTAATTATATCGTCAGGGTTTTTACTTCCCAGCTCAATTTTTCTTTTTGCAATAAAATACCGTGGTAAAGCATTCTTCAGCTCACTGATGGTTCCGCCGAATTCCAAAAGATGCTGAAGCGTAATTGCAATGCCCACAAGTGCATCGCGCCCGTAGTGAAGTGCAGGGTAAATTACACCGCCGCTTCCTTCTCCGCCTATTACAGCATCTACTTCCTTCATCTTCTTTACCACATTTGCCTCGCCGACAGGGGAGCGGAATACCTCGCATCCGGCCTCACGGGCCACGTCATCAACAGCTCTTGTAGTGGATAAATTTATGGCAACGTTCCCTTTTTCTTTTGAAAGAACAAACCTTACTGCCTGTGTAATTGTGTTTTCCTCACCAAAGGGTTCACCCTTGTCTGTAATTAGAACAAGGCGGTCGACATCCGGATCAACCACTACACCAAGATCAGCACCTGAATCCTTTACGGCTTTCATTGTTCCAGTAAGGTTTTCAGGAATCGGTTCCGGAAGGCGCGGGAATATGCCCGTCTTTTCACAGTCCAATTCTATTACTTCGCATCCAAGGTCCCTTAGAAGCTGTGGAATAACATAAACTCCTGCGCCGTTGACGCAGTCGGCCACTACCTTAAACTTTCTTTTTCTAATTGCTTCCACGTCTATATGTTTAAGGTTCAGAACGTCATGAACATGTTTTTTCAGGCCTTCATCATAGAAGGTAATTTTGCCTATCTTATCCCATGCCGGATAAACATTTTTTCCGCTTAGCAGAATTTTCTGAAGTTCAACATTTTCTTCCGGAGTCATGAACTGTCCCGTTGAGTTCAGGAGCTTTAAGGCATTCCACTCATTCGGGTTATGGCTTGCAGAGATGGCAATTCCGCCCGCGGCTTTAAGTGTCTTTACCGTGTACTGTACGGTCGGTGTAGGAACTATTCCTATATCTATCACATCGTTACCCTTGGCAGCCAGCGTGCCGTTGACAATACTTCTAACCATCTCGCCTGAAACCCTGGCGTCGCGGCCAACTACAATTTTGCCGCCTCCGCATAAATCTGCAAAGGCTGAAGTATATTTTACAAGAACTTCCGGCTCAAGTCCGTCTCCTATAATTCCTCTTATTCCCGAAATACTAACCATCAGGGTGGGCATTCTTCCTCCTTAATCAATTCTGTTTATATAAGCAGTAAATATTAAATGTAAAATTAAAAATTTTTCTCTAAATACAAATTATTTTTATCTTTGTTTATGTGCGGGCAGAATATTTTTTCACTTTATACCTGAGTTATGTGGATTTTCCTGATCACCATTATACCTTTTATTGATGCTTTCGGCAACCTGTTCAATAAAAAATCCTCAATGCAGGGCGTTCACCCTATACTCATTTCCTGGTCCAATAATATTATAGTTGTATTGCTGGCTTTCTTCCTTTCATATTTTATAGACTTCAGACTTACAGGCGCCTACTTTGCTGCACTCAGCGTAACAGGAACTATAAACATATTTGCCACACTACTGTATATGAACGCGGTTTCAAAAGGAGACATATCGGAAATTATTCCGATGCTCAGCTTTACACCTTTATTTATGCTAATAACCTCACCCCTAATTGTGGGAGAATTTCCAAGACCCGGCGGAATTGCCGGAATTATTTTAGTTGTTACGGGTTCATACCTTTTGAATGTTAATCTTAGAAAAAGAAACTTTACTGATCCCATAAAAGCAATTTTCCGCAATAAAGGCACCAGAATCATGCTTTTTGTGTCGTTTCTTTATAGCATAACTTCAAATTTCGATAAAATAGCAGTAAATCACTCCTCCGTAATGCAGCACTTTTTGCTGCTGAACCTTTACGTTTTCCTCGGCGTTTCACTTGTGGTTGTTCTGACAGGGAGTTTTAACAGAAAAGAGCTCTTTCAGGGCCGCTATAACCTTCTGATGCTCAGCATACTGAATTTAATTGGGAGCCTGCTGTTTTTCCTGGCCATCACTTACACCTATGTTGCCTATGTAATAGCCTTAAAAAGGACCTCGGGAATGCTGAGCGTTCTTATTGGTCATTTTATTCTTGGTGAGGCAAACGTAAGAGAAAGGATTCTGGGCTCTTTTATCATGTTTTCGGGCGTTCTGCTGATCCTGTTTACCTGAAGACATCTATATGGGATTTATTTGGTCTTGTCTGATTCTTCCTCTTTTTAGATTACCTTGTTTTAATTATATTAAATAGATCACTAATACAGAAGGCTATATGGCAAAAAAGTATGATGTTGCCGTTTTAGGAGGGGGTCCCGGGGGTTATGTGGCTGCAATCAGAGCTTCACAGCTTGGACTTAAAACGGTAGTTATTGACAAGGATAATCTGGGCGGCATATGCCTGAACTGGGGATGTATTCCAACCAAAGCTTTATTAAAGAATGCTGATGTGCTCGATAAAATTAAGCATGCGGCAGATTTCGGCATTAAAATAGACGGCTACTCTTTCGACTTTTCAAAGGTTATAAAAAGAAGCCGCGACATTGCAGACCGCATTTCAAAGAATGTGGAATTTCTGATGAAAAAAAATAAAATAGACCGCCTGAGAGGATTTGGACGCCTTACGGGAAGCAGCTCGCTTGAAGTCTCTATTGAGAACGGAAAAAGTACTGAACATATCGAGGCGGATAAAATAATAATTGCTACCGGTGCAAGACCCCGAGGACTGCCGATGATACCGGTGGATAAAAAGTTTATTATTACCAGCACCGAAGCCATGTCGCTTAAGACACAGCCTAAGGAAATGATAATAATTGGAGCCGGTGCCATAGGAATTGAATTTGCTTATTTCTATAATGTGCTCGGCACTAAGGTTACAGTTGTGGAAGTAATTGACAATATCCTTCCTGTTGAAGACACTGAAGTTAGCCAGGCGCTGCAAAAAGAGCTGAAAAAACAGGGTATTACGTTTTATACGAGTACTATGGTTGAAAAAGCGGAAGTTAAGAATAATAAAGTGGAAGTGCAGATTAAATCCAAGTCAGATGAAATTAAGGTCCTTAGCGCTGACGTGGCTTTAAGCGCAGTCGGCGTAACAGGCAACGTTGAAGGCTTCGGGCTTGAAGAAATGGGCATTGAACTCTATGCCCGCCATATTAAAGTCGATAAGTCCACTTATGAAACAAATGTCAAGGGAATTTATGCAATCGGGGACGTAATCGGGCCTCCCTGGCTTGCACATGTGGCTTCGGCTGAAGGAATTCACTGCGTTGAGAAAATAAAAGGCCTTAATCCTCCGGAAATTGATTACAACTCGATACCCGGATGCACTTACTGTCAGCCTCAGGTTGCAAGTGTGGGGCTTACTGAAAGGAAAGCAAAAGAAGAGGGCTATGAGCTTAAGATCGGGAAATTCCCATTCATGGCAAGCGGCAAAGCCTTTGCAATAGGCGAGCGCGAAGGTTTTGTAAAAGTGATTTTCGACGCAAAATACGGGGAGCTTTTAGGAGCCCATATAATAGGCCCTGAAGCAACTGAACTCATTGCCGAATTCACTCTTGCAAAAACCATGGAAGCCACATACGAATCTATTATTAAAACCGTGCATGCTCACCCGACACTCGCTGAAACAGTTGCAGAGGCCTCGGCAGCAGCGTATGAAGGAGCTATTCATATATGAGAGAACTTGATTATTACGACCTTGGCCTTATGGATTATGAAAGGGCATGGGAACTTCAGAGAAGGACTTTTGATTTAAGAAGAAATAACGATATTCCGGATACACTTTACCTCCTGGAACATCCTCATACTTACACTTTGGGAAAAGTTGCCGACAGGAAAAACCTCATCAGTCCGGAAAATGTCCTGAAGGAAAAGGGAATATCTGTTTATGACATCGACAGGGGAGGCGACATAACTTATCACGGTCCGGGACAGATCGTAGGCTACCCGATTCTGGACCTGGCGCAGTGGAAACAGGATACACACCTTTACCTCCGCAGTATCGAAGAAGTGATAATACTTACCTGCCGAGATTACGGCCTTGAAGCCGGAAGAATTGAGAAACTCACCGGTGTATGGATAGAAGACAGAAAAATTGCCGCAATAGGCATTAAGGTCAGCCGCTGGATCACAATGCACGGCTTTGCTTTTAATATCAATACAGACCTTTCACTGTTTAATGGCATTATACCCTGCGGCATTACGGATAAAAGCGTTACTTCTCTTTCCAAAGAGCTGGGCCGTGAGGTTGATATGACTGAGGTGAAGGAAAGAATAGTCAATAACTTCAAGAATATTTTTAATTATGATTCTGTAAAAACGAACCGGGAAAATTACCAGTTACTTCGTAATACGGGTTTGTCATAAGACTTATGTTTTGTATATTAGTTCACAACAGGGATATGTGAGCTATTCACTTTGCTGCTGAATAAATAGTTTGTCAATAAATGCTAAATTAGGCTAAAATGAATGAAAGAAGAGGGTGCAATGACTAAAAAAGAAGTCATAGTAGATGATAATACGGTTGAAACTGAGAAAAAGCCGGAAAGCCCAACCGGCAAAACTGATACATTCGGAGGCCTGACAAAGGACGAACTGATGAACGCTCTCAGGCTTATGTATATGTCGCGTCAGATCGACTTAAAATCTATGACATTGTTAAAGCAGGGAAAATCGTTTTTCCACATTGCAGGCGCCGGTCATGAGGCAGTTCAGGTTGCCTGCGGTCTTTCGATGAAAAAAGGTCTGGACTGGGCTTATCCTTACTACCGCGACCTGGCTTTTTCACTGGCCGTGGGAATTAAACCCGAAGAGGTCTTCCTGGCTTTGCTTGCAAAAGAAGATGACCCGATGACAGGCGGCAGACAGATGCCCTGCCACTGGGGCCATAAGGAGTTCAATATACCCACACAGTCTAGCCCGACCGGCACACAGTTTCTCCAGGCTGTTGGCACTGCATTAGCAGGCGTTCGTACAAACTCAGGCGCTGTAGTTTATGTATCGAGCGGTGAGGGCACAACAAGCCAGGGTGAATTTCATGAGGCTGTCAACTGGGCAAGCCGCGAAAAGCTGCCTGTAGTATTTGTAATACAAAATAATAAATATGCCATTTCTGTCCCCGTCAGCCAGCAGTCGGCAGGCAAGGATTCCTCAATTTCGGAGATGATGAAGGGCTATGAAAACCTGCTGAGGCTCAGGGTGGACGGAACCGATTTTCTTGCAATGCATGCAGCGGCTCAGACTGCTTTTAAGTATGCCAGACAGGGCAGGGGCCCCGCTTTAATTGAAGCAGATTGCGTTAGGCTTCTTTCACATTCCTCCTCTGATGACCAGAAAAAGTACAGGGATCTCCTGGAGATAGAAACTGACACAAAGCGCTGCCCTATAGAAAAGTTTTCACAGTTTCTGATTAAAAGAGGGGTGCTTACTGAACTTGCCTATAACGAACTGAAAAAGGAAGTTAATAACCATATTGAAGAGGCGGCAGGCTGGGCAATGACCCGCCCGGACCCCAAGGCTGAAACTGCAAGGCTTTACGTTTATGATGAAAGCGGCAAAAAGGACCGCCTTGAGTATGAAAAAACCAGGCCTGAAGGAAAGCCCGTCGTTCTGGTAGATGCCATTAACCACGCCCTTCGCGAGGAGATGGAAAGAAACGATAAAATTTACCTTTTTGGGGAGGATGTGGCTGATCTCAAAGGTGGCGTATTCTCTGCAACAAAAGGGCTTTCAACACAGTTCGGAAATAAAAGAGTTTTCAACTCGCCCCTTGCTGAGGCAAGTATAGTGGGAGTTGCAATTGGTATGGCATTAACCGGCCTGAAGCCGGTTGTGGAGATCCAGTTCGGCGATTATATATGGCCTGCCTTCATGCAGTTCAGGGATGAAATGGTTACCTACCGCTACCGTTCCAATAACTTCTGGGAAGCTCCCGTTGTAACCCGCGTTGCCGTGGGAGGTTTTATTCATGGCGGCCTTTATCACAGCCAGAACATTGAAGGCTTCTTTGCCCATATGCCGGGCATTTATATAGCCTATCCGTCCAATGCAGCTGACGCAAAGGGGCTGCTTAAAACGGCTTTAAGACTGAATGACCCGGTACTGTTCCTGGAACACAAAGGCCTCTACCGCCAGAGCTATTCAACTGCTCCCGAACCCGATGCAAATTACCTTCTGCCTTTTGGAAAAGCACGGACGGTAAGGGAGGGAACGGATATTAGTGTCATTACCTATGGCGCTATGGTGCATGAATCCAGTTTCGCAGCTTCTAAACTGGAAGAAGATGGCTATTCAATTGAAATAATTGATATCAGGACAATTAACCCGCTGGATGAAAATGCAATTTTTGAGTCGGTAAAGAAAACCGGCAAAGCGGTGGTTGTCCATGAGGATATGCTTACCGGTGGCTTTGGAGCCGAAATTGCAGCCAGAATTTCGGACAAATGCTTCCAGTATTTGGATGGACCTGTAAAAAGGATTGCTGGGCTGGACACCCATGTGCCATATCATCCGAATCTCGAGAATACAGTACTTCCAACCAGAGAAAGAATTTACAGATCGATGAAGGAAATTCTGGCTTATTAATATCTTCATCAACAAATAACAATTAGCAGAGGGATGAAATGAAAATTGATGTTGTTATGCCCAAGATGGGGGAGAGTGTCAACGAGGGTACAATAATAAAGTGGCATAAAAAGCAGGGGGAACGCGTAAAAAAAGATGAGATAATCTTCGAAATCAGCACGGATAAAGTTGATACAGAAATACCTTCCCCGGCAGACGGCATACTTTCAGAAATAAAAGTCTTTGAACAGGAGACAGTTCAGACAGAAACAGTTGTTGCAGTAATTGAAACTGAAGCCTCCAAAACAGAGTCTGCAAATGCCGGAGGAGGAAAACCCCCGGAAATATCGCGCGGCACAGAAACTCCCGTAAAAGAAAGCAAAAAGCCTTCTCCCGAGGTAAAATCCGCCTCTGAAGCAGCCCCAAGGGAAGTTCCATCCACCAAACAGGCAGGAGGCAGCCTGGTGGATATACCAATGCCTAAGATGGGTGAATCCGTCATGGAAGGCACTATAATCAAATGGCACAAAAAGCCGGGCGAAACCATTAAAAAAGATGAAACGCTTTTTGAGATAAGTACAGACAAGGTAGATACGGAAATACCATCACCCGAAAACGGTGTTCTTGCTGAAATTCTGGTGCAGGAACAAGAAACAGTTTCAGTAGACACAATAGTGGCAAGAATTTCCACTACCGGAGGCACTCAGCGCCAGCAGGAAAGGGTTGAAGAACCTATTATAAAAGCCGGAGTTCAAAAGGTTCATTCTCCGGGTCCCCTTGTTGAAGACACGGTAAAGGAAGCCGGAACTGTAGCTGAGTTCTACAAAGAGCCCCCGGCATCCGGTGGTTTCTTTTCTCCTTTGGTGCTTAACATTGCACAGAAAGAAAACGTAAGTTATGATGAATTAAACAGAATTAAAGGCTCCGGCATTGAAGGAAGGGTTACTAAAAAAGATATACTTGACTACATTTCCCAAAGAGGGAAATCCGGAACGCCGCAGCCTCAGATATTTACACCTCAGGAGGTAAGGAATGAACCTCACCAGGCTTACTATTCCCAGCCCGTTGAAGAACGCGAGAAGCCTAAAGCGCAGCCTAAGACTCCGGAATTCCAGCCAACGGAACAAAAGGGAACTCCTTCAGGTAAAAATACTGAAGTAATTCCGATGGATAATATCCGTCAGAAAATAATGTATCATATGGTTAAAAGCCGCGATACATCGGTTCATGTAACGGCTGTTGTTGAAGCAGATGTGACAAAAGTTCACAATTTTATCAAAAACAATAAAGATATTTTTCTAAAGAGAGAAAATATAAAGTTGACTTATATGTCCTTTATAGCTTATGCCTGCATTAAAGCATTAAAACAGTATCCGTATCTGAATTCCGCAATTGATGGCACTAATATTGTATTAAAAAAATATATAAACCTTGGTTTCGCCGTAGCGGTGGAGCCAAACGGTTTAATTGTTCCGAATATTAAAAATGCTGACGAAAAGAACATAGTCGGACTTGCCAGGGCAATTGCGGATTTAAGTAATAAATCCAGAACTAAAAAACTTACTCCTGATGATATATCCTCAGGGACTTTCAGCATTACCAACTATGGCGTTTTTGGAACCCTCTTCGGCACGCCAATTATCAATCAGCCGGAAGTCGCTATCTTAGGAGTTGGTACGGTTACCAAAAAACCGGTCGTAATTGAAGCCGACGGTACGGATACTATAGCAATAAGACACATGCTGTATTTGTCACTTAGTCACGACCACCGTCTTGTCGATGGAATGCTGGGCGGAAAATTCCTCAAATTTATAAAAGATACCCTGGAAAACTTCGATTCTTTTGAAATTTAATTAACCAAATAAGGAATATTCCCGAATTAAATTTCACTTTATTCGTTTTTTAGTTTAAATAATTTGCTTAAATTGATTACCGTAATTCTTCTTTTGTAGAGCGATGCCGCTCTGCAACTGTTTTATAGAAAGGTTATAGAGCTTTGACAAACCAGAATCAAAAAATAAATCAGTACCAAAAAAATTATAAAGAGTCGGTAGAAAAAGAAAAAGATCAGTTGGGTAAAAAACCGGAATGGCTGAAGGTCAGGCTTCCGATTGGCCAGAATTTCTCGGATGTTCATCATTTAATGAGAGCCTCAAAGCTTAATACAGTTTGTGAAGAGGCTAAGTGTCCTAACATGGGTGAGTGCTGGAATAACCGTACCGCCACCTTTATGATCCTTGGAGATACCTGCACAAGAAGCTGCGGATTCTGCAATGTAAAGTTAGGCCTCCCGAATGAACTGGATCTGGATGAACCCAGACGCGTTGCCGAGGCAGTTGAGATACTTAAACTGAGGCATGCTGTAATTACTTCGGTTAACCGTGATGAGTTGAAAGACGGCGGCTCATCAATATTTTCTGAAACCGTGCGCCTTATAAAGGAAAATATGCCCTACTGTACGGTTGAAATTCTTATACCTGACTTTAAAGGTTCGGAAGAAGCATTTGAAATTATTATGAAGAATCCGCCCGACATTCTTAACCATAACCTGGAAACCGTCGAGAGGCTTTACCACGTCGTAAGACCTCAGGCAAAGTACGAAAGAAGCCTTGAACTTATTAAATGGTTCAAAGGCAGGGGGTTAAGAACAAAAAGCGGAATAATGGTGGGTATCGGGGAGCATACAGATGAAGTTCTTAGCCTTATGCAGGACCTGAGAAGTCACGAGTGCGACATTCTTACAATAGGACAGTATCTGCAGCCGACAAAGATGCATCTGCCTATCGACAGATACGTGACACCAGAAGAATTCAGAATGTTCAGGGAAGAAGGGCTTAAGATGGGATTTAAGGCTGTTGAATCGGCTCCTTTGGTCAGAAGCTCATATCATGCTGATAAACATGCAAGAGAATAAAATGAGTGTAATAATCGTAAGTTGCTCCATCATTATTATTTCAGTTAAATAATTGGAATGAAAGGTTACTGATTTCCGGTAACCTTTTTTGTTTTAAATAAATTACGGGGTACCATAATGGCTAAGGTAAAAGGAGATATCTTAATTGATATCGAAAAATGCAAGGGATGTGAACTTTGCAAAGTAGCTTGTCCTCAGGACACCCTTGATCTTTCGCGTAAGCTGAATACCAAAGGGTATCATTATATCGTGAAAATTGAGGATAACTGTACTGGATGTACTAATTGTGCTCTTGTATGCCCGGAAGGCATAATAAAAGTCTATAGAAAAACCTTGAACAAAAAGGAACCGGTAGCAACTATAACTAACGTAACTAACGATATAACAGTGACGGTGCAACAATGAAAGAATTAAAACTTATGAAAGGAAACGAAGCTCTGGCAGAAGCTGCTATACGTAGCGGCTGCGATGCTTACTTCGGATATCCTATTACGCCACAATCAGAAGTGCTGGAATATCTTAGCCTCGAAGCTGAAAAAAGAACTGGTATGGTAGTACTTCAGGCAGAAAGTGAAGTGGCATCCATCAACATGGTTTATGGTGCTGCCGGAACAGGTAAAAGAGTTATGACATCTTCCTCTAGCCCGGGCGTAAGCCTCATGCAGGAAGGTATTTCATACATTGCATGCGCAGAACTGCCATGCCTGATAGTTAACGTTATGAGGGGCGGCCCCGGTCTCGGAACTATTCAGCCTTCACAGGGTGATTATTTCCAGGCAGTTAAAGGCGGCGGCCACGGCGATTATAAGATGATCGTGCTTGCCCCTTCAACCGTGCAGGAAATGGTCGACTTTGTACGCCTGAGCTTCGAACTGGCATTCAAGTGGAAAAATCCTGTTATGATACTGGCCGACGGAGCCCTGGGACAGATGATGGAAAAAGTTGAACTTTTTGAGCAGCAGCCCAGGAAAACAAACATTGAGCCGTGGGCTACTGTTGGTAAACCCAAGGACAGGGAAAGAAATTATATTACTTCTCTTCATATTCAGCCCGATAAGATGGAAGAGATCAACCTCCACCTCCAAAAAAAGTATAATGAAATTGTTGAGGAAGAAACCAGGTTTGAGGCAATCGGCTGCGAGGACGCAGACATTATCCTTACCGGATTCGGACTTGTAGCCAGAATCTGCCAGAAGGCAGCAGAGCTTGCTAAGGAAAAGGGAATTAAGGTTGGCGTTTTCAGACCTATTACTCTCTTCCCGTTCCCATATGATGAACTTTCAAGACTCTCTTCCAGCCCGAAATTAAAGGGCATACTTGATGTGGAAATGAATGCCGGACAGATGGTTGAAGACGTCAGACTTGCCGTCAACGGTAAAACAAGAGTAGAATTTCACGGCAGAATGGGCGGCGTCGTCCCTAGTCCTGAAGAAGTTCTCGCTAAAATTGAAGATAAATTTGTGGGAGAATTGGTATGAACGAGAAAACAATGTTAGAAGAAACCTCTATGGATGCTTCAGTTCAGGAAGAAACAATCTGTTGCCCGGAAAACCTGGTATATGAAAGACCTGATACTTTAACAGATACACCTATGCACTACTGCCCGGGCTGCGGACACGGCGTGGCACACCGCCTGATTGCAGAAGCCATCCATGAACTTGGAATTCAGTCGCAGACTGTGGGTGTTGCTCCCGTCGGATGTTCGGTCTTTGCATATAATTACCTGAATATCGATATGACAGAGGCTGCCCACGGAAGAGCAAGTGCAGTTGCTACCGGCATCAAACGCGTTCTGCCTGAAAAGTTTGTGTTCTCCTACCAGGGTGACGGCGACCTTGCCGCTATCGGTACTGCTGAGACAATTCACACCTGCAACAGGGGAGAAAACATCCTTATCGTTTTCATAAATAACGGTATTTACGGCATGACTGGCGGACAGATGGCTCCTACTACTCTGCCAGGAATGAAATCTACAACTTCTCCGTTCGGCCGTGACGTGTCAACAATGGGTAACCCGTTAAAAATTACGGACATAGTTGCAACACTTCCCGGTGTTTACTACGCAACACGTTGTGCAGTTAATACGCCTAACAATGTAAGAAAGGCAAAGAAGGCAATTACAAAGAGTTTCGAATACCAGAAGCTGAATAAGGGCCTCTGCTTTATCGAAATAGTTTCCAATTGCCCTTCAAACTGGAAGATGACACCGGTCCAGTCGAATAAGTGGATGGAAGAAAACATGCTTCCTTTCTATCCGCTTGGCGATTTAAAAGTACCTAACGATAAGGAGAAATAAGATGACTGAAGAAATTATTATTGCAGGCTTCGGCGGGCAGGGTGTGCTCTCAATGGGACAAATACTTTGCTATTCAGGTGTAATGGAGGATAAGGAAGTCAGCTGGATGCCTTCTTACGGCCCTGAAATGAGAGGCGGCACGGCAAACTGTATCACTATCATCAGCGACACAGCTATCAGTTCGCCGATTCTTACTAAATTCGATACTGTTATTGCACTTAACCAGCCGTCTTTGGATAAATTTGAATCTGCTGTTAAACCCGGCGGACTTCTCATTTATGAAGCAAGCACTATACTGAACCCTCCTGCGAGGAAGGATATTGACATACTTGCCATTGAAGCCGCCAATGAGGCAACAAAGCTGAATAATTCTAAAATCATGAACATGATCGTGCTTGGCGCATTTCTGAAAAAGAAGCCGATCATGGAATTGGAAACCATCCTCAAGGGGCTCAAAAAAGTGTTACCCGAAAGGTACCATCACCTTCTTCCTCTTAATGAACAGGCACTAAGAAGGGGAATGGAACTTGCCGAAGGCGTAAGCGCGGCTGTTTAACTATCTGCATTCTATCCGGGAGGTCCAATGAGTGCCTCCCGGAAACATTTAACCTTTCATACAGCTATTTCCCCGCTTATCAAATTATTCTTATTTCTCTTTATTTTTAACTTTCTCTGCCTTAAGTTTTCATAAAATATATAAGGGGATAAAATGAAAAAGGCCTTCATAATTTTCTGCCTGCTGTCTTCCTGCCTTCTGGCGCAAACGGGCTACACTTTAAGCGGCCGCGTCTTTGATGAGACTGCCGACAAGCCTCTTGTAAACGTTAACGTATACCTGTCGAACTCCCTCCTTGGATCAATGACAAACGACAGCGGATATTATAAAATTACGGGTATACACGAAGGACAGTATGAAGTCGTGGCCTCGCTGGTAGGTTATGAAACGATAAGCCACGTCATGTTTTTCGATAACGTCCGACAGCAGAAAAAAGATTTTAAACTAAGTCAAAAGACATACATCCTTGAAGGCATTAGTGTTACGGCAGATAATGCGAAAGAATGGAAAGAAAACTACAATTTATTCCGCAGACTTTTCTTAGGAAAATCTCCTTTTGCCGATGAATGTGAAATTGAAAATAAGGAGCTTGTTGACTTTAAGCGAGAGAGTTTTGATCTACTGAATGCAAGTGCAAAGGTGCCGCTTATCATTGTAAATAAAGCGCTCGGCTACAGGCTTAACTGCATTCTGCAGGA
>JBLNAZ010000118.1:0-16874 GCA_050259615.1 Syntrophomonadaceae bacterium
GACCTTTATAAGATGGATCTTCCAGAAGACATATCTGACGTAAAATACATCCCCTTCAGGGATTATATTGTAAGAAATTCCACTGTTTCTTCCATGATTGTTCAGGGCGTAAAGCCGGGCGAAAATCCTGACTTAACCACATTGTGGACCGTTCTGGGCTGGCCGATGACAACCCTTGTTACACCAGTTTGGGTTAAAGCCGGCAAATCACTTCCTGAAGTTACAATAGCTTTAGAAGGAGAGACGGCTCCCATAAACAGGTTTGCGCTAGATCTGAAAAAGAAATGCTACACGGCTTCGATGGATAACGGAAGTGACTATCTCAATCTGTCCGCTCTGTTAAATAAAAAGGGGACAGGCATTGCGCAGACTTTGCTCCCAAAGGAAAAGGAGATTGTTACAAAAACAAATGCTTTAATTTCAAAGTGGCGTGAAAAGGGTTTCAATGCCGGTGAAGCCAAAGAATTTTACGGCTGGCTCGATAAATATATTTACGATCAGTACAAAGCCCCCTCGGGAATTTAAAACATAAAAAGGCCGGATACTTTATAATAAGATCCGGCCTTTTCTACTTACTACTTACTTCCTACTGCATACTCACTTTTCCAGCAGGGCAACATTTTCAATGTGATAGGTGTGCGGAAACATATCCACGGGCCTTACCTTCATCAGGCGGTAACCTTCTTCATTGAACATTTTTATGTCGCGCACCTGTGTAGCAGGGTTGCAGCTGATGTAGACAATTCTGTCGGGATCAAGTTTTACAACATCCTTAACCGTAACGGGATTCATGCCGCTTCTCGGGGGGTCGAGTATTACCACATCCGGGGACGGGAGCCCCTTAATTTTTACAGTGTCAAGAAACGAGCGGTTAAGGTCTGCCGTTATAAACTTCACGTTATCTATATTATTTATCTTCCTGTTTTCTTCTGCATCATTAACTGCGGGCTCAACGGTCTCAAAGGCGTAAACCTTTTTTGCCTCTTCGGAAACAAAAATTGATATTGTACCGGCGCCTGAATAAAGGTCGTATACAACATCCTCTTTTGTTATCTTGCCGAATTTCAGTCCCGTCTCATAGAGCTTCTCGGCCTGCAGTGTATTTGTCTGGAAAAACGAATTGGCGCTAATTCTGAACTTATATTTTCCGATTGTGTCGAATATGTTTCCGCTGCCGAAGTAGATTATCTCATAATCGCCCAGGGCAATCTGAGCCTTTTTTGTATTTATGTTGTTTATTACCGTTGTCACTTCAGGAACCGTTTTCAGCAATTCCCGGGTGTACTCCTTCATAAGAGGATCATTATCTTCCGAGGTTACAAGGTTCACCATAAGATCCGTTGAATGGTGCGTCTTTCTTATAACGAGGTTGCGCAGATATCCGGAGTGAGTTTTGGTAGAATAAATCGTAGCGTTTCTTGTCTTGAAAAAATCTCTCGTGAAGTTTAATATTTTATTGCTTTCTTCAGACTGCAGCAGGCATTCGTGTATATCCAGCACCTTGTCGAATATGTTCGGAAGGTGAAGTCCAAGGGCAAAATTTCTTTCCACATTTTCCTCACCCAGCTCTTCCTTTGTCAGCCAGCGGCGTTCAGCAAAAGAGTACTCCATTTTATTTCTGTAGAAGTAAATTTTTTCCGATGGGAGAATATCCTGGAATTCAAAATCATAAAAGCCGCCCAGGCGTTCAAAAATATCCTTTACCTGTTCCTGCTTGTATTTCAATTGGGCCTCATAGCTCAGGTCCTGCTGCTTGCAGCCCCCGCACACGCCGAAATACCTGCAGGGTGCCTTGGTTCTTTCTTCAGAAGCGTGCAGTACCTCAACTGTTTTAGCCTCGGCGTAGGACTTTTTGATCTTTGTTATCATTGCCCTTACGGTGTCGCCAGGATAAGAGCCGTGTACAAACACGACGTAGTTTTTCTGATCCGTTTCAGCTGCTGATTCATCATCGCCGCCTGCTTCAACTTTTTTTGGTGTTTCCGGTACAATCAGGCTTTTATCTATTTTTGCAATTCCTTTTCCCTCAAAAGCGTACTTGGAAATTTCCAGCTCTATTATGTCACCTTTTTTCAATTCTTATTTTCTCCGCTTCAGTTCAAATTCTTAAATACTATTTTTCATTTTTCATTATGAGCACCTGGAAGCCTATGTGCTTATCGCCGCCCTGCTTCAGATAGACGTTGGTTTCATGGCTCATTCTGTTTATCAGCTTTTTGTTGTAGCTTTTCTCCTGGTCCGTCATCAGATTAACATTCTTCTTTAGCGATTCGGCGCCGAGCATATAGAAATCTTTCAGCGTCCTGCTTATGTCCACGCTTTTTACAATGCTGAAATTCTTAGACTTATAGTAGTCTTCAATTTCATCTTTGGAAAGCGGGGAGAGGTCCGAGCTTTTCCAAACGTCAAGAACAAAGCGCGGTGTTTCCTTTGAAAGCTTTACTATTTCACCCACACACAGAAAGCCTTCCGGCTTAAGTATTCTTTTTATTTCCTTAAGAATCTTTACTCTTTGCGAGCCCGAGACGGATGCCTGGGCATAGACGAGGTCGAACATATCGTCCTGAAAGTCAGTTGCCGCAAAGGACATGATGCGGGATTTTATAGCCTCTGAATTTTTCAGCTCCATCTGCGCCTGAATGAGCGACTCATAGTCTTCAACTATAAGTTCCACATTTTTTCCTGTATTGTCCTGAAGTAATGCGGCAATTGTTCCGCTGCCCGATCCGAGAACTGCTGCTGTCATTCCCTCAAGTGTAACTTCATTTTCGAGGAGTCTTAATTGTTCACCTGAGCCCGGTAAAAATATTTTTTGTCTTACTGCCATTTTGTTTCGTGCCAAATTAAAAGTTATAAGAATTAAACATAACTAATTCCCGCCTAAAATTAACCATAAAATTATCCGGAGGGTTCTCGGGTATGTGAAGCGCCGCTTAAATTTACAAAATAAAAAGAGCGGACACTCAGGTCCGCTCTTTTACAGAATTATTTTACTTTTATAAAATAAATTAAAATTTACCTTCTATTGCGCGCCTTACGAAGCCGTCTGACTTTTCCAGTCTGATCTTAGCTTCTTCAGATGTTACATTGGCCTTCATCATAACGAGTGCAGTCTTTACGTGTCCTCCTGCCTTCTGGAGGTAGTCGGCTGCTTCATCGTAGGAGGAGTCTGTAATTGTCATTACAATTCTCTTGGATCTTTCAACGAGCTTCTTATTTGTCATCTGAAGGTCGATCATCATATTTTCATAAACCTTGCCCATGCGTATCATTGCGGTTGTGGTAAGCATATTAAGAACGAGCTTCTGTGCCGTGCCGCTTTTCATGCGTGTTGAACCCATTATAACTTCAGGGCCCACGTAAGGGCAAATGGCAACGTCAACTTCCATGATGTTAAAATTTTCTCTCGGGTTGCATGTTACAAAAAGTGTGCAGGCTCCAAGTTCTTTTGCTTTTTTTACTGCGCCGACAACATAGGGCGTTCTTCTGCTTGCGGCAATTCCGCATACAACGTCTTTATCTGTAACGTTTGCTTTCAAAACGTCGGCGGCTCCGTTTTCCTCGTAGTCCTCAGCGCCTTCCTGTGCTTTGAACATGGCTTCTTTTCCGCCGGCAATAAAGCCGTCTATCATTCCCTGCGGGGTTCCGAAAGTAGGAGGGCATTCTGAGGCATCCACTACTCCAAGGCGTCCGCTCGTTCCGGCGCCGAAGTATAAAAGCCTTCCGCCATTCTTCAGCGCTTTTACAATCAGTTCAACTGCCTGTTCGATGTAGGGAATTTCTTTTTCAACAGCCAAAGGGACTGTCTTGTCTTCATTGTTTATTATTCTCAGGATCTCGGCTGTTGAACGGGCATCTATATCCATTGAATTCGGGTTTCTCTGTTCAGTTGTAAGACTTGCAATTTCAGCAAACAACTTTTTGGTATCTGCACTCATTTAGTCAATTCCAGTAAAATTAGTTTTTTCTCTTTCTCGTTTCTGACATTTGTCGGTTTGTAATTCATCTCAAAGACTGTCAGCTTCTTAATATGCGCTTTATATTTTAATTCCGCCGCCCGGATCTCTTCAGTGAGATCACCGCCTTTTAAGGAGGCAAGAACTGTTTTTTCCTTAATCACGGGCAGAGCATATCTTAAGAGCATTGCAAGGGGCACTGTGGCGCGGCTTACAATGAGGTCGAAACATCCTGCATATTTTTCCGTAAACTCAGGAGCCTCAACTCTGCTGTTGACAGCTGAGGCGTTGATTAATTTAAGCCTGCTTAAAAATTCCTGGACGGCATCGATTTTCTTTGCAGTAGAATCTACCATTACGCCCTTAATCGTGGGACGCATTATGGCCAGGGGAATTCCGGGAAACCCGCCCCCGGTACCAATATCCAGAAACCTCGTACATTTTTCCGGTATGAAGTGCGAAATAAAAGCCGAAATAAAAACATGATTCTCAACTACCGAGGCAGTATCCTTTCTGGATATCAGATTGACTGCCTGATTTTTTTCGACTACCAGACAGGCATACATCGATAAGCGTTCTAGCTGATAAGGATCAGGATTTAGGCCGTTATCCCGGAAAAAGGAGCTTAATTGGTTAAAATACAGCTCTTGATTTTCCACTTAACTCCGCAACATTTTAAATTAATGCCTCAAATATACTAATAAAATAGAAATATCTGAAGGGGTAACTCCAGAAATTCTTGAGGCCTGGCCAATTGAACGCGGTTTAACGCGGTTTAACTTCTCCCGCGCTTCGGAAGAAAATGCTTTAATTTCTAAATAATTAAAACTTAAAGGAATTTGTAATTCTTCATACCGCTCAAGCTTTTCAACCAGTTCCTGCTGGCGTTTTATGTAGCCTTCATATTTGAGCTCAATTTCCACCTGTTCCAGCGCATTAGGGTCTTTTAAGAGCTCGCCGATTCCGTTTCTATTTTCTTCCTCTACAAGCTCCAGAATGTCTGCAAGCTTCAGTTCAGGGCGCTTGCAGAGCTTGGCAACCGTTTCTGTAGATTCAATGGGATCGGCATTTAATTTTTCCAGGAACGGATTTACTATTCTTGCGTGAAGCTTAAACTCCCTTAAGAATTCCATATTTTTATTTATCAGCGCCTCGCGCTTTTTCATTTCACTGAAGGTATCGCCGGGTATAAGGCCGAACTTTGCCCCGTAATTAAGGAGCCTTCGGTCGGCATTATCCTGCCTTAAGAGCAGCCTGTGCTCGGCACGCGATGTAAACATGCGGTAAGGCTCCTCGGTCGACTTTGTTACGAGGTCGTCAATAAGAACCCCTATATAAGCCTCGCTTCTTTTCAGAGTGAATTCACCTTCGCCTTTAATTTTCAGAGCCGCGTTAATTCCTGCTATAAGTCCCTGCGCGGCTGCTTCCTCATAACCCGAGGTGCCGTTAATCTGTCCTGCAAAGTAGAGTCCCTCAACAAGCTTTGTCTCCAGCGTAAGGTCCACCTGGTAGGGAGGGAAGTAATCGTACTCCACTGCATATCCCGGGCGGATCATTTCAGCTTCCTCAAGCCCCTTAACCGAATGAATGGCTTCAAGCTGAATCTCTGCAGGAAGGGAGGTGGAAAATCCGTTGACGTAGATGAGGTCGCTGTCCAGGCCTTCCGGCTCCAGGAACAGGTGGTGCGAAGTCCTTTCCTTGAATCTTACAATCTTATCTTCAATAGAAGGACAGTATCTTGGTCCCACGCCGTGAATTACTCCGGTAAAAAGGGGAGAGCGCGAGAATCCCTTTTCCAGAATTTTATGAGTGCCCTCGTGAGTGTTTGTTATGTGGCAGCTTACCTGCGGAAGACCTGGAAAAGTGCCCATGTCTGTCCTTAAGGAAAAAGGCTTGGGTATTTCATCGCCGGGCTGTTCGGCAAGTATACCGTAGTTGATGGACTGTTTTAAGAGTCTTGGGGGAGTTCCGGTTTTAAGGCGCCCCGACTTAAAGCCGAGCCTGGTCATGCACTCTGTAAGTCCCGCGGCTGGTTTTTCGCCAAACCTTCCGCCGCTTGTGGAGGTGAGTCCTGTGTGCATTAGGCCGTTTAAGAAAGTGCCTGAACATAATACAAGAGCCCGGCAGGCGATCTCTTCGCCATTACCGGTAATTACTCCCGTGATCTTTTTATCCTCTGTAAGAGCCTCAACTACCGTATCCTCCACAATGGTGATATTAGGCAGAGAGGTAATCAGCCTGTAAGCTTCCTCCGAATAGAGCTTCCTGTCTGACTGGCATCTGTGAGCCCAGACGGCAGGACCTTTGGATAGGTTGAGTGTACGGAACTGGATTCCAGTTCTGTCGGCTAAAAGACCCATTACTCCGCCCAGGGCGTCAATCTCATGCACCAGGTGTCCCTTGGCGCTGCCTCCAATGGCAGGGTTGCATGACATGCGTCCCATAGCAAACCTGTCCATGGTAAGAAGTCCCACTTCAAGACCCATATTGGCCCCTGCGGCCGCTGCTTCAACACCGGCATGGCCGCCGCCAACCACAATTATATCAAATTTTCTCAAGTTTTTCCTTTTGATGTTTCACGTGAAACATTTTGTCTGTAGAAACATTAATGCTGTGGAAAAGTTCTGTTATTCCGGAATAATTCCCATACGGGAAGTGTTTTCCACGTGGGTTATTTTCCGATACAGAACTTTGAAAATATATTATTAAGAATATCCTCAGTAGTAACCTTGCCTATGATTTCCCCCAGGCTCGTTTCTGCTTTCCTCAGGTCCACGGAAACAAACTCGCCGCTCAGGTTTGCCCTTAAGGATTCCCTGGCCGCAAGCAGACCCTGTACTGCATCCTCAAGCGCTTTATAATGCCTCATGCTGGAGACCACGGCGGCGTTTTCGGTATAGACCTCTGAACCTATGGCTCTTTCCTTCATAAGGCGGAGGAGCTCATGGATCCCTTCACCTGTTTTGGAGGAGATATAAACATCACCATCGGGACTTTCAATGGGGTAGAGGTCGATCTTGTTAGTAACTCTTATTATCCTTTTATCTTCTGTTATATCCTGCAGCTCTGAATATAGGCCGCTTGAAAAACCGGATTCCTGGTCGCTCAGGAAAAGGACAAAGTCGGCATCCTTAACGGCCTGGCGGCTTCTTCTTACGCCTTCTTTTTCAATCACATCTTCAGTAAGTCTTATACCCGCGGTATCTGAGAGCCTGAAGAGAATTCCCTCAACATAAATTTCCTCGCTTATAACGTCTCTTGTCGTACCCGGAATTTCGCTTACAATTGCGCGCGACTCCTTTAGGAGGTAGTTAAGCAGGGAAGACTTGCCCACGTTGGGCTTGCCAACCAGAGCGACATTAATACCGTCTCTGATTACTTTGCCGAAGGAGTATGTGCTTAGGAGCTTTTTTATCTCCAGGATGATCTCGTCTATTTTCAGGATGATCTGGCTTGTGTTCATGAACTGTATATCCTCTTCGGCAAAGTCGAGCTCAAGCTCAATGAGCGAGGATATGTTAAGAAGGGAGGTTCTTAAAAGTTCCACCCTTGAAGAGAGGACTCCGTCCAGCTGGTTTCTTGCGCCTCTGAGGGCTGCATCCGTCCTGGAGTTAATCACATCGGCAACGGCCTCAGCCTGAGCCAAATCGAGCCTGCCGTTAAGAAAAGCCCTTTTTGTAAACTCGCCGGGTTCAGCCAGCCTTACGCCCTGATTCAGGAGAGCTTCAATGATGCGGCTTGCAACGAGGGGGCTGCCGTGTGAACTGATCTCTACACTGTTCTCGCCGGTATAGGAATTAGGGCCGCGGAAAACCGAAACCAGCACGTCGTCTATAGATTCCCCGCCGGAATCCACAACTTTTCCATAATGGATCGTGTGCGATGGTGAACCGGAAAGAGGTCTCTTGCCGGCAAAGACCTTATCGGCAGCTTCAAAGCTTTTGGGTCCGCTTACCCTTATAACCGCAATGGCGCCAACGCCCATTGGGGTTGCAATTGCGGTAATAGTATCTTCATTCAAGTTATTTAACATAGGTATTAAAATTAAAGATAAGGGCGTATAAACTCAACGCTAATTTTACCCCATGTCCTATATTTCACAAGTTTTAAAATGTTTCACGTGAAACATTTTTGATTTAGCTTTATATAAATTTTATTGTTCTAAATATTTATAATTGTTAGTGTGGGGATTATGGATTTATTTAAACTTAAATTTTGTTCTATATATAAAATTATTACTCAATGAGCCTGATTCATCTGACGGAAACTCATTGATTTTAGTTTGGTATAATAGTTAATTTATTAATTGAAATAAGAGCGGATAAATATATGGCATTCAATTTTAGTAAACTGACAGTTAAAGCGCAGGAGATAATCCAGAACGCGCTTGAAATAGCTCAGAATTACAATAATCAGATTATTGAGCCTGAGCATCTGCTTGCTGCAATGATTCAGGATGAAGCCGGCATTGCAGTGTCGTTTATGCGTAAAGCAGAAGTAAATATAAATCACCTTAAGCTTAAGGTAAATGAGCTTCTTGAAAGACTCCCGAAAGTCTCGGGCGCAGGCGCCGGGAACCAGCAGCTCTCAGGACAGACAACACGCCTTCTTGACCAGGCATCCGAAGAAGCAAAGAACTTAAAAGACGAGTTTGTTTCAACCGAGCACCTGCTGCTGGCCCTGGTGGACAGCGAGGGTAAAGCAGGACAGCTCATACGCGATAACGGCGTTAACCACGACACTCTTCTTGCAGCCTTAAAAGATATCAGGGGAAACCAGAGAGTTACATCGCAGAACCCAGAAGATACTTATCAGGCATTAAATAAATATGCACGCGACTTAAATGAACTT
Organism: Syntrophomonadaceae bacterium; assembly: GCA_050259615.1. Classification (GTDB taxonomy): domain Bacteria; phylum Bacteroidota; class Ignavibacteria; order Ignavibacteriales; family SURF-24; genus JAAXKN01. The sequence goes on from JBLNAZ010000118.1 coordinate 8,808, forward strand.
GCACGTTCAGGAAAGCTCGATCCCGTTATCGGACGCGATGAAGAGATAAGGCGCGTTCTTCAGGTCTTATCAAGAAGAACTAAAAATAACCCCGTGCTTATTGGCGATCCCGGCGTTGGTAAGACTGCAATTGCCGAAGGCATAGCTCACAGAATTGTAAGCGGCGATGTGCCGGAAAACTTAAAGACAAAAAAAATAATGGCCTTGGACCTCGGGGCGCTCGTTGCCGGCACACAGTTCAGGGGACAGTTTGAGGAAAGACTTAAAGCGGTAATTAAAGAAGTACAGGATTCGAACGGTGAAATAATTCTATTCATCGATGAGCTCCATACGCTCGTTGGCGCAGGCGCAGTACAGGGCTCCATGGATGCGGCAAATATTCTTAAGCCCGCGCTTGCAAGGGGAGAGCTTCATGCAATCGGAGCAACAACGCTGAATGAATATAAAAAATATATTGAAAAGGATGCCGCACTGGAAAGACGATTCCAGCCGGTACTTGTAGGCGAGCCTTCGGAGGAAGATGCAATATCTATATTAAGAGGACTCAAGGAACGCTACGAAGTTCATCACGGCGTAAGAATAACAGACGGCGCAATTGTGGCTGCAGTACAGCTTTCCAACAGATATATAACTGACCGCTTCCTGCCCGACAAGGCAATAGACCTTATTGACGAGGCGGCTTCAAAACTCAGAATTGAAATCGATTCAATGCCCGAAGAACTCGATACAGTGGAACGAAAATTAAAGCAGCTTGAAATTGAAAAGGTGGCGCTCGAAAGGGAAAAGGATGAAGAGTCGGCACGCAGAACGTCTGAGATCAATAAAGAAGTAAGCGAGCTTACAGAAGAACGCAATAAGCTTAAGAGCCACTGGCAGCTGGAAAAAGACAAGATCCAGCAGATACAGAAAATGAAGAGCGATATTGAAAACGCAAAGCTTCAGGCAGAGCAGTATGAACGCGAAGGTGATCTTGGAAAAGTTGCAGAACTGAGATACGGTACAATTGCTACACTTGAAAAAAAATTAAAAGAGGAATCAACCCGCCTCGCCGAAATACAGCATCAGCATAAAATGCTCAAAGAGGAAGTTGAGCCCGAAGACATTGCAGAAGTAGTTGCCAAGTGGACGGGCATTCCCGTGCAGCGCATGCTTGAAAGCGAGCGCAGCAAACTTATCCGCATGGAAGATGAACTCCATAGGAGAGTCGTGGGCCAGGAAGCCGCAGTAGTTGCCGTGTCAAACGCCATCAGGCGTTCACGCACAGGTCTGCAGGATGTTAACCGCCCCATAGGATCTTTCATCTTTCTGGGTACAACAGGAGTTGGAAAAACCGAACTTGCCAGAGCTCTTGCAGAATTCCTCTTCGACGACGAACATGCAATGATAAGAATTGACATGAGCGAGTATATGGAGAAGTTCTCTGTTTCGCGCCTGATAGGCGCACCTCCGGGATACGTAGGCTACGAAGAAGGAGGCCAGCTTACAGAGGCCGTGCGCAGGCGCCCTTATTCAGTGATACTGCTGGATGAAATTGAAAAAGCTCACCCCGACGTGTTTAACATTCTCCTTCAGGTTCTCGATGACGGGCGCCTGACAGACAACCAGGGAAGAACCGTCAACTTTAAGAATACTATTATCATTATGACATCCAACCTCGGATCGCATCTGATTCAGGAAAAGCTGGAGACCATGACAGAGGAAAATGCAAGCTATGTGCTGGACGACCTAAGGGTAAAGCTTATTGATATGCTGAGAAAAACCATACGTCCTGAGTTCTTAAACCGCATCGATGAAGTGGTGCTCTTTAAGCCCCTGCTTAAACCTGAACTCCGCAGGATTGTGGACATACAGCTTCAAAGGGTGCAGAAGATGCTTCAGGATAAAGACATCCGTATTACTGTGGATGATGAAGCAAAAGACTGGCTTTCTACAATAGGCTACGACGTCACCTACGGCGCAAGACCTCTGAAAAGAACAATACAGAATTACCTCATCAACCCCTTATCCACGGAACTTCTGATGGGAAATTTTGTACCGGGTGATACCATAAACGTAACTCTTGGCGACAGGGGCAGGCTGGAATTCCATAAACAGGAACCGGTAAAACAGGAATAATGAAATACATTATTCTCATAAAAAAGGCCGCAATATCAGCGGCCTCTTTTATTTATAACTAAAATTATTTTAACTTAAACTAAGGTTAACCTCAGGATTCCTCATCTGCCAGCTCTTTACTCTTATGCTTATTAACAAGCAGAAGCGACCAGATAAAGCCGCCGCCAATTTTTGCAAGAAACTGTCCCAGAATAACCCACGGCATAATATGTCCGAAGGCAAGTGTTGGAAACAGAAACGAATCCATCAGCGCACCGGCCAGGTTAGATCCGTTTGACTTAACCATAAAAGATCTGGTTAAGAGTTTTGAATAAATAAACGCATCTGCAAAAGCTGCAACGGCAAAGGACACCACGCTTGCCATGGCAATAGGTCCGGCATTCCTGTTAATCAAATAAGTAAGAACGGAACCTCCTGCAATCAGCAGAAACATCTTTAGCCATAAGTTATTTCCCATCCATTTTTCATGAAGTTTGTCGCGGAGTGTAAGATCCAGGCCTATGAGGAAAAAGGCATTTATTGGAGTTGAAATAGGACCGAACCAGAATACGGTCATATTAGCTAAAACTATGGCTGATAAATAAGCTATAATAGAAAACATATATAATATTACTTTTTAAGATTAAAGAGCTAAACTTATGAATTCTCAAAGATAATTAAAAGCAGCAAAATGCCGCCACATAAAAACAGATCCACTGGTTTTAAGGCCAGTGGATCCGGATTAACTATTCTGTATAATGCTTAATGACATTAACCACAGCATCATCGCACACCCTGCAGAAAGGCTTGTTTCCCTTGCTGAACATAATGCAGTCGAGCATCGAACGGTAAAGGCCTTTGGATGCGTAACCCGCGCCTTCAAAAGCTCCCACCTTGCCCCAGTACCTGCTTGCCTGAAGGTACTTGTCCGTTTTGTCTGCACTTACTTTAGAAAGCTTTTCAGCTTCATCTTCAACTTTAGCCACTTCTTTTTCCGGAGCTCCATTGCGTTTCATTTCGGCAATTTTGCTGTTAAGCTCACGGCGGACTTTCTGGTATGAAAGATCGAGGCTGTCGTAGCCGGCTTTCTCCCATGGAGTGGGAATTTCAATTCCAGGGGTAATTACCTGTTTCCACTTTAAGTCCTGCGGATTCAGAAGGGCCGTAATGTTGGGTTCAACGGGTTCAACACCCTGCGGATAAAACTCGTTATATGCCACGTCCGAAGTATAGTATTCATCTGCAAGGCCTGCAAACGAATGCCCGAACTCATGAAGGAATACATACTCATGCCACTGGTTATCCGTAGTAAAGGTGCAGAAGAGATTATAAATACCGCCCCCGCCGTAGCGCTTGTGGTTAACCATAATATAAATTGCATCATACGGCACGTGTGCTGCCAGGTCCCTCATAGATTTATTATCCTCTGTCAAAAGGTAGCGCTCCGAACCAAGCGAGTAGAAGGTTGAATTAAGCACCGTGTTCTTAAATGAAAGATGGTCGGGCTCGTCGCATCCGCTTTCTTCCGAAGGCTTGAAAACCCCGTAAAAGTTAAAGCTGTTTTTATACGACTTATAAGGCTCCTTATTAAAGAAAATATCTGAAAACTTTTTAAGGTCGCTTCTGAACTTTTTTTCCTCTGAAGCCGTGTAGCCTTCTGCAAGCACCACAACGTCAACTTTTGTATGCGGGTCGCCGCTATAGACCTGCTTTACGACCTTAACGGATTTATCCTTCGCCTCCTGCCTGAGTATTGTCCAGTCCAAGGGATCGATCACCTGGTCGAAGAAAGGCTTAAGTTCATTTTTCTTATTTCTCACCTCAACCGTAAAGCGCACCTTATTTTTCGGATAGGGCATGAGTGCCGACTCCTGGTAGGTTCTTTTTATTCCTTTTGAAGCTCCCTCGCTCGTCTTGTATTCGCCGAAGTAGCTGTCGAAGCCTTTTGAGAAAATGAGCTTTCCTGAGGCCTGGTCATAAACCTTAACGTAGTAGCGGCCGTTATTAAAGTTGTCTATAAGGTTCTTCCTGCTTCCGGCCCAGATGCCCTGCTGGTAGATCCTGTCCAGCGTAACAATCTCGCTTTCAGCGTCGCCAATATGAAAATAATCCACGCGCATTGTCTTATCAATAAAGTAGTCGTCAAAATTCACCCCGTCCTGTGCGTTTACAAGAAGGGGAACAAAAAGAAATAATAAACACAAAAAATAAAAGCACTTCATTGTGAGCTCCTGCAAAATATTAGTTTATTAAAATTAAATAAAAGAATTCAGAAAATGGAATATTTCAGGAATAAGGAAAGTATAAATATAAAGAGATATTTAGCTCTTGAATAACCCCGGGGAAGCTTTTAGATTTCATTTAAGGCAAAGGGCAGGAAGAACAAATAAACAGGTGTGGGAACTTTAGATGTTGCAACACCTGTTTTAATTATAATGAACAATTTAAAGGAGGATAATATAAGATGGAAACCAAGCAGAAAGAATCTGTTGTTGGAACCTGGAATCTGGACAAAACGCATACAAGAATTCAGTTCACGGCAAGGCACATGGTTATTGCACACGTAGCGGGCGATTTTAAGGATTACAACCTTAAAATGACAACAAAAAGCGAGAACTTTGCAGACAGCGACATAGAATTTACAATAAACGCCCAAAGCATAGACACCGGAGTCCCCGACAGGGATGCACACCTGAAGAGTGAGGATTTCTTCGGCGCAGAAAAATTTAAGGAGATCCGTTTTGTAAAAAAATCCATAGAAAAAATTGACGACGAAACATATAAAATGAGAGGCGATCTTACAATCAGGGATATAACAAAACCTATAGACCTCGAGGTCACCTTAGGCGGACTGATTATGGATCCATACGGAAACCTTAGAGCCGGGTTCAATGTTAAGGGAAGCTTAGACAGATTCGATTACGGATTAAAGTGGAATGCTCTGATTGAAACCGGCGGAGCAGTTGTAGGAAAAACGATCAAAATCAGCTGCGACGTTGAAATAGTAAAACAGAAGTAATTTTACACAATAATTTATAATCTACTGACTGATATTGGATTTATAAATTAAAAATTTTCCTTACGCGGGATAGACTCTTTCTATCCCGCAGAAACTTTATGAAAGGCAGCACGTGGTACACGATTTAATTAAGAACAGGCACAGCACAAGAACGTTTTCAGAAGAACAGATAGATTGCGACGTAATTCTTTCACTTTTTGAAGCCGCCAGGTGGGCTCCCTCTGGCGGAAATGAACAGCCCTGGAGGTTTATTCTGGCAGGAAAAAATGACCCGGAAAGCTATTTCAAGGTCCTCAGCTCCCTTGCAGAGGGAAATAAGGTCTGGGCAAAAAATGCCCCGCTGCTTATTGTGGGTATAGCAAGGCTGGACAGGGGAATAGATAAGAAATTAAATAAATATGCCTTTTATGACCTTTCTGGTGCCGTTACAAATTTAATACTTCAGGCAACTTCCCAAAATCTTTATGTGCGGCAGATGGGAGGCTTTAACCCTTTAATGTTAAGAGAGCTCTTTGACATTCCGGAAAATTTTGAACCCGCAGTCGTTCTTGCAGTTGGATATAAGTCGGAGGAAAGCGACATACCTGAAAACTTAAAAATAATGGAAAACGCTCCAAGACAAAGAAAACAGTTAAATGAAATTGTCTTCAGCGGAAAATTCGGCACCCCGGCAGGCCTGGTTTCTGAAAAAATAGAACTGCCGCAAAAAGAGGAATGATGAACGGGTATTTAGAATTAAACGATATTCAGGCAGATAAAAAGATGCGTTTAGAAGAAGAAATAAAACAGGACCGCTTTTCAAGCCAGTACCACAAGGCCCTTGTTAATATAATCTATACAAACAACTGGATTGCATCCCATATGACCGCTATACTAAAGCCTCATGGAATTACAATGCAGCAGTATAATGTGCTTCGAATTCTAAGAGGCTGCAATCCAAAGCCTGCAACCATTAAGCTCATAAAAGAGCGCATGCTGGATAAAATGTCGGACGCCTCAAGAATTGTTGAGAAGCTGAGGGCAAAGAATCTGGCAGAAAGAAGCGAGTGTTCTAAAGACAGAAGAAACGTTGATGTTACCATAACACAAAAGGGGCTGGACCTGCTGGCAAAGCTGGATGCCCCGGAGCATTTGCTCGAAAACAGGCTTGCTGCCTTAGACAGTGAAGAAATAAACAGTCTCAACTGTCTGCTCGATAAGATAAGGGGATAATTATTATCCCCAAAAGACCCCTATAATTCTCACGCCCTGAAACTAATCAGTATTTCAGAATGAAAGTATTTTATTTATGTTTGCATCTGAATATTGGAGCACAAAATGAAATATCTTGCATTTCTCTTACTGGCAGCATTAACAGTTAACACTTCTGTTAAAAGCGCACAAAAAGAAGAACCTAAAAAACAAAATGATCCTTTTACATCGGCAGCATTTAACGGCCTGAAGTTCCGTTCCATAGGTCCCGCATTAACTTCAGGAAGAATCTCAGACTTTGCAGTTAACCCGAAAGACAGAAGCCAGTACTACGCGGCTGCAGCTTCGGGCGGAATATGGAAGACCACAAACGCCGGAACGAGCTGGACGCCGGTATTTGATAACGAGGGCTCTTATTCCATTGGATGCCTGGCAATGGACCCGAATAACACTAACGTAATATGGGTTGGAACGGGGGAAAACAACAGCCAGAGAAGCGTTTCTTATGGCGACGGCCTCTACCGCTCGGATGACGGCGGCAAAAGCTGGAAAAATATGGGCCTTAAGAATTCTGAACACATAGGCAAAATTTTAATTGACCCCAGAAATTCAAATGTCGTTTATGCAGCTTCGCAGGGACCCCTCTGGGGACCGGGAGGCGACCGCGGGCTTTACAAATCGACCGATAACGGCATTACCTGGAAAGCCGTTTTGACAATAAGCGAAAACACCGGCATAAACGATATGGTCTTCGACCCTTCAAATCCCGACGTGATCTATGCATCTTCATATCAGAGAAGACGCCACGTTTATACCGTCATAGACGGTGGTCCTGAATCGGCAATCTATAAATCCACCGACGCCGGGGCTACATGGAATAAACTGGCTACCGGACTCCCCACGGCCGATATGGGAAAAATAGGCCTTGCAGTTTCACCCGTAAACACTAATATAGTTTATGCAGTAATTGAAGCCGCACAGGGTAAAGGCGGATTCTTCCGCTCGATGGATAAGGGCGCCGCCTGGGAGAAGATGAGCAGCTACGTAAGCGGAAGCGCCCAGTATTACAATGAAATCTATGCCGATCCCAAAGACCCCGACCGCGTCTATGCAATGGATACTTATTTAATGGTTACAGATGACGGCGGCAAAACCTTCAGGCAGCTTGGCGAAAGGTTCAAGCACGTGGATAACCACGCCATGTGGATAGATCCAAATAACACAAATTATTATCTCGTAGGATGTGACGGCGGAATTTATGAGTCCTTCGACCGCGGACAGATGTGGAACTATAAAAGCAACCTCCCCGTAACCCAGTTCTACCGCGTTGCTGTCGACAACACGCTCCCGTTCTATTATATATACGGAGGCACACAGGACAATTTCAGCCTGGGAGGACCTTCGGCTACAACAAATATTTCAGGAATACCAAACTCCGACTGGTATGTAACACAGGGCGGCGACGGATTTTATTCGAGAGTAGATCCCGAGGACCCGAATACTGTGTATTCGGAATCCCAGTACGGCGGACTCGTAAGATATGACAAAAAGACGGGCGAAATTATGGGCATAAAACCGGTTGAGGCAAAAGGCGAGGAAGCCCTGCGCTGGAACTGGGACGCTCCTTTAATCATTAGCCCGCATTCCCATACAAGACTTTATTTTGCCGCAAACAAACTCTTCAGAAGCGACGACAGGGGAAACTCCTGGAAGGAAATAAGCGGCGACTTATCGCGCCAGATCGACCGCAACAAGCTTCCCGT
>JBLNAZ010000119.1:0-2585 GCA_050259615.1 Syntrophomonadaceae bacterium
GGCTGAGATGTATAGCTTGGTATGCCCGAAGTGTGGGTCAGGAGCATATGGATAGTTATCCTGTCGCCAGTATCCTTCCTGTAATAAGGAAGGTAATCTGTCAATTTTCCTTCAAGGCTTAATTTCCCTTTTTCCACCAGCTGCATTATAAGCATTGAAGTAAACTGTTTGGTAACCGATCCTACGCGGAATTTTGTATCGGGGGTGTTAGGAACGTTCCATTCGATATTAGCCATTCCATAGCCCTTCTTAAAGACGACGTTTTCCTTATCTGCCACAAGAATGCTTCCGTCGAAATATCCGTACTCATAGTATTTGGCCACAAGGCCATCAATTTTCTTTGCTGCATCCTGGGCAAATGAGGAGGCTGCCAGGAGGATTATAAAAACCGGCAGGAATAGCTTTTTCATTTTATGCGTCCTTATTTATTGGATAAACTGTTCACTTTCTTGGAAATATAATGATTTCCAAATATCTTTGACGCAGGAAAAATAAAAAAGTTATGGCTGATTGTTCTGATTGCTTAATACCCAATTAAATAATGAGGTTATATTGCTAAACAGGTTCTTAAAGCTGTCTGCCTTTATTGCTTTGGCAGCGGTCTCCACGTTAAAAGCTCAGACAATTGATACCCTTAATCTCAGGAACAGCAGGTTAAAGATAAACGTGCATGCCGGAATTGAATTCAATCAATTGGGCAATCTGAGATCATCCTTTGTAGAGATCCGGGATTACTTAAGGGCCTTAGACATAGGAATTCCGGATCAGCTGGTCCATCCTCGCAGCAATGCCTTCGGAGCTTCAGTCCTGTTTTCCTTAAAGGACCGGATGTATTTCGGTGCCGGGTTTGAGCATTTAAGTTCCGAAGCTAATTTATTATATGGAGATGCCGTTGGTACAGCAGACCTTAATTGCACACTGGATGTGAATAAATTTTTAATAACCGGACAGTATGTTTTACCTTACAAAAGATATTTTTCCCCTTTTGCGGAGATGAATCTGGGTGTGCTGAGTGCCAAATATGAGTTCACAAATAAGATCAGGTTTTATCAGCCTTTTCCGGAAAATATGTATGAGAAATCATCAGGAGAGAGAAATACACTTGTAATATCTCTGTTTTTGGGTGCTCAGAATAATGTTTATAAAAATATAGTGCTTTTTGAAAAACTGGGTTACCAGTTCTCCAGCATAAGCGGCATACCGGTTAAAGTTGAATCCGATGTTGAACATTCCCCTGTGACTACATATACATACATTGATTTAAGGGGTTTACTGCTGCAGTTCGGGGCTGAATACCAGCTTTAGTTTATGAAAATGGGGTGTTTCACCGGGGAAAGTGAGTATTTTGTTAGCTGCCATATTGAAGCTGCCTGTTTTGTGAAGAATATATTTTCCTGCTTATTGGATCATTGCTATTTTAAATTGAAATTTTTAATTTCATATACACTTAACAGTCCTCAATTAAAAAAGGGGTGGAACTATCGGATTACTGATACTTCATTGAAACTCATATCTATCACACTTAAAGGAGTCTTAAATGAAAAAGATAGCTCTTGTCCTTTTCGCTATTATCTGCTATTCTTCAGACCTTTTTTCCCAGCATTACGAAGGCTACGCTGAAAGAATTCTTTTATACCAGAGGCCGAATGCCCGGTCTGAAGCCCTGGGGCGCGGACAGATGACACTTCATGAGAGTCCCTATTCCATACTGGATAACCCGGCTGCTCTTTCATATTCAAAAGGGATGAACGTTGAGGTTTCACATATGAATCCCAACTATCCCATGAAAACTGAAGGTTACTATAACACATTTGGCATCAGCTTCAATTCCGGAAAGTATGGAGCTTTCGGCTTCAACTATTTAACATTCTCGGTTGGAAGACCCGACGACCGGGACAGATACTACCCCGACAGGAATATAAACCGTTTATTCGTGTTGAACTATTCAAATGAGATTTTAAGTGATCTCAGCCTGGGGATCAACCTGAATTATTTCTTTGAGAAGGAATATGATCTGTGGAACAATATTGACCCTGTTGCCCTTAACACATACTATTTTGATCTGGGGTTTTTGAAACGTATCCGTTTAAGTAATTCAGATAATCACGATCTTTACCTTGGACTAAGCCTCGTTAACGCCGGATACTCTAAAATAAAGAGCCGTTTTAACTACAGCAGCATATATTTTCCAACTATAGCGCACCTTGGGGCTTCCTATGAATTTAAGGCAAATAAGAGCGGCAGTTATAATCTAAGGCCCTTAAAGCTTCTTGTTGCCGGGGAATATATGGATGTCTTTGAAACAAGATACTTTACACAGATCAGGCTGGGAATGGAAGCAGCTTTATGGGAAGTCCTAAAGCTGAGAATGGGGCATTATTCCGAAACTCTTGACACCAGGATTACCAACGGGGCAGTTTCCCGTATTGACAAGTTCACATACGGCGCGGGTCTTGAAATCCCGCTTAGCAGGATAACCGGAATTGCTTTTCCATTAATAATCAGCATAGATTTTACCAGGCTTCCCCTTCCGAACTATGATGATTACAGCTATGTTGATCTCTTTGGAGACGTCCGCACAAGCG
>JBLNAZ010000120.1:0-15526 GCA_050259615.1 Syntrophomonadaceae bacterium
TCAGCCTTTGAGGTACTGCTTTACAGACTGAGCAGTCAGACTGACATAGTAATAGGGACACCAGTGGCAAACCGCAGCAAAGAAGAACTTGAACCCATGATTGGATTCTTTGTCAATACGCTCGCAATAAGAAGCAGGATCAGGAACGCAATGACCTTCAGGGACCTGCTGCGTGAAACCATGCAGACCTCCCTTGAGGCATATACATATCAGGATCTCCCGTTTGAAATGCTGGTTGAGGCAATTGAACCAGAGAGAACTCTCAGCCACTCGCCCATCTTTCAGGTCATGTTTGCCCTGCAGAACGCCCCAGTTGAGGAATATGAGTTTACTTCAGATCTGAAGCTCATACCGAATGAAGTACATTCATTGACTTCGAAATTTGACCTTACGCTCTTCGTTTCCGAAAAGCCGGAAGATGTCATCTCCATGGCATTCGAGTATAACACAGACCTTTTTGAAAAAGAGACGGTTGAAAAAATGTTCAGGCACTATATCTCCATAATAAAATGTGTGCTCCGGAATTGTGATTCTGTTATTTCCGCAATACCGCTTCTAAGCCGTGAAGAGGAAGAGTCAATTATTGGTAAATTATCCGGGGCGCATAATTCCAAATTCATTTTAAGTGAAATGGTCCACAAGGCCTTCGAAAGAACTGCCTCATTAAAGAAGGACAGTACTGCTATTGTTTTTATGGGAAGTAATGTGACATTCTCTGAACTAAACAGCCGCAGCAACAGACTTGCGCATTACCTCATGAAAAGAGGAATTGGCCCGGAAGATGTTGTTGGTATTGCACTAAAGAAATCACCTGAACTGATTCTTGCTCTTATGGCGGTGCTGAAATCAGGGGGCTGCTATCTGCCCCTGGACACAAATTATCCCGTGGAAAGGCTTGACTACATAATTGAGGATTCAAAATTAAAACTACTTATAACGGAAAAAGACCTGGTCTCAAAGTTCGGCACCAGTGCAGCTGAAACCGTTCTGATTGACCTTGAGCGGGATGAAATGGAAAAGGAAAGCGACTTAAACCCTGATGTAATCATGCTCCATCCTGAAAACCTGGCATACATAATCTATACATCGGGTTCAACCGGCAGGCCCAAGGGAACAATGATCACACACAGGAATCTCATGAATTATCTTTCCTGGTGCCTTGGTCAATATCCATTTAATGAAGATACCGGCTCAATTATTCATCTCAGTGTATCTTTTGATGCTGCAGTTACATCTATCTACCCGGCTCTTCTTTCAGCAAATCCCGTTAAAATAATTTCTGATGATAAGGATATCTACCGCCTGGGTAAAGAGCTCTCTGAAAGCCGGAGAATAGGTACACTTAAAATAACGCCTGCACATATGGATGTGCTGACTGAGCAGCTGAGGAATCTAGAACCTGATATGAACGGCAGTGCCTCATTAAGCCTCAAAGCCTTTGTTGTTGGAGGGGAGAACCTCACGCGCAAACAGATCTCCTTTTATCAGGATAATTATCCGGGGACTTTGATTTATAACGAATATGGGCCTACAGAGGCTACCGTAGGCTGCGTTGTCTATGAAGCATCAGGACTCAAAGCCGAGGGTTCTGTCCCAATCGGGCGGGCAATACCCGGAGTTTATGTCTATATACTGGATGAAAACATGAACCTTGCTGCAGAGAACACCCCGGGAGAACTCTATATCGGGGGACTTGGATTATCAAGGGGATATCTGCGGAAACCGGACCTTACGGCAGAAAGGTTTATACCCGACCCCTTCAGCAGTCTTCCTGGAATGAGGCTTTACAGGACAGGGGATAAAGTAAAACTTCTAAAGGATGGCAACATTGAATTTATGGGAAGGCTTGATGAGCAGGTGAAGCTGCACGGGTACAGAATTGAGCCCGGTGAAATTGAAGCTGTCTTAAAACTGCACCCCGGAATTAAAGAAGCGCTTGTCCTGAAACATAATGCAGAAGAAAAACTTGCAGCCTATCTGGTACCAAGAAATGAACATACCCCCGATATCAAAGAAATAAGGGAATTCCTGGAGAAGAAAGTCCCTGCCTATATGGTACCTGCAATTTTTATGTCCATTGAAAAGTTCCCCCTTACTGTAAACGGGAAAATTGACAGAAAAAAACTTCCTGTGCCAAAACTTGAACGGAATGAACTGATTAAAGGCTATGTGGCTCCGGTTTCAGAAGCTGAACTCCTTATGACCAGTATATGGCGGAGCGTATTAAACATTGACAATATTGGAACCACAGACAACTTTTTTGAACTTGGCGGGGATTCAATTGTTTCTATTCAGCTGGTTGCAAGGGCAAACCAGGCGGGCTTCCGCCTGAGTCCGAAGGATATTTTTCAGAACCCTACTATTAAAAGCCTTGCAGCAGCAGCATATCAGGGCCGCACTATAAATGCTTCGCAGGACGCAATTACAGGTCAGATTCCTCTCAGCCCGGTACAGCAGTGGTTCTTTGAGCAGCAGCTCTTTAATATTCATCATTTTAACCAGTCGGTTCTGTTCGAAGTGCCGGCTCTGGATACAGGGCTGCTTGAAATTGTAATGAAGGAAATTCTCATTCACCACGACGCCCTAAGAATAAACTTCCTCAAAAATAATGAAACATGGGAGCAGTTCAACAGAGATATTCAGATAAATCTTCCCTTGGTCAATGTGGAGCTTTCAGACTGCCCGGATGCAGAATTACACGCACAAATTGAAATGCTCTCGTCCCGGTTCCAGGCAAACCTTAACATCAGCAATAAACTTTTTACAGTGGCATATTTTAATGCCGGAGCCGGCAGAAAAAACTATTTACTCATAGTAGTTCATCATTTATTGATTGATGCGGTTTCATGGAGAATTTTACTTGAAGATTTCCAGGCAGCTTACGAACAGGCTTCTCAGGAAAGAAAAATAAGTCTGCCGCCAAAGACTAGTTCATTTATGGATTGGGCCAAGAGGTTAAGTGAGTATGCACAGTCAGCTGAAGTAATAGAAGAATACAATTTCTGGCAGACACTTAGAAATACTGCATCGACGTCAATTCCGGTAGATTATTTAGCAAATGAAAATCTTGAAATCACGACAAAAGCTGTATGGAATTCTTTGGAAATTGAGGATACCAGAACCTTACTAAAAGACGTTCCTGCAATACTGCGTGCAGAAATCACACATTCCTTGCTGGCAGCTTTAGTGAGAGCCTTTTGCCGCGGTACGGGTAAAGCCGGACTGCTGATAGATCTGGAAAGCCATGGAAGAGCGGATATGTTTCCGGATATGGATGTTTCGCGTACTATTGGTTGGTTTACCAGTATATACCCTGTTTACATGAATCTGGAGGATTGCCCCAATGTAAAGGAGTCAGTTGAAAAGGTAAAAGAGCAGCTGCAGCATATTACAAATTATGGAATAGGTTTCGGTATACTAAAATATCTCTCAACGGATGAATCCATCAGATCCGGAATGAGCCAGCTTCCAAAGCCTGAAGTATCCTTTAACTATTTAGGGCAGTTTGATCAGAATGTTTCAAGTGCTTCTACGATTGTGCCGCTTAGGTTGAATAAAGGCTTCGAAAGAGATCCGCATAATAAACGCACATATCTTATTGAAGTCACCTCAGCAGTGACAAACGGCAGTCTTAACATAGAATGGTCTTACAGCGACAAAATATTTTCTGAAATCACAATCCGGAATCTTGCCAACGCCTACCTTGAAGAGCTTCGGGCTATAGTTAATCTGGTTAAATCGCAGGAGGTAGATTTGAGGGCAAAAGATTTTTCAGAATTCGGCTGGGATCAGCAGGAAGTTGACAATATACTTTCAGTTATTAATCGCCAAAAGGAATAGAGGATGAATACCAAAGAAGTAGAAGATGTCTATCCGCTTTCACCAATGCAGCAGGGGATGATGTTTCATAGCCTTCTTTCCCCCGAATCCGGAGTTTATGTAGAGCAGATAAGCTGCCTCCTTGATGGCTTTCTGGACATAAATGCCTTCCGGCTGGCCCTGCAGCAGGTTATGGATGACCATGCCGTACTAAGGACTTCATTCCGGAGTAAAGGATTAAAAGAACCACTGCAGGTTATATTAAGAAAAGTTGAAGTCCCTTTTGAAATAGTTGACTGGCAGTCTTTATCAGATGATGAAAGAGAAACAGAATATGAAAAATACTGTCTGTCTGATCAGATGAAGGGCTTTAATCTGGCAGAAGCACCTTTGTTAAGGTTTACGCTGGCCCTGGCAGGACAAGATTCATATTATTTTATCTGGACATACCATCATATTCTGTTGGATGGATGGTCTATGCCTCTTGTATTTCGTGAAATTATGCTCAGGTACGAGGCTCTTTCAAATGGCAGGCAGTACCTGTTTAAATCCGTCAGGACATTCAGGGATTATATTGTCTGGCTGAAAAAACAAAACATGCATGAGGCCGAAAAATACTGGCGGAGTGTACTAAAAGATCTGGAATCTCCGACTATTATCAGCCATAGAAGCAGTGACAATGATGAAGAGGAAAAATTTTCTGACGAAAATGCCAGTATGCCAAATGAAATTATGAAGGAGATCTATGCATTTGCAGTTAAAAACCAGCTGACAATAAATACAATTGTCCAGGGCGCATGGGCAATATTGCTAAGTACCTATACGGGGCAAAAAGATATAGTATACGGGACTACAGTATCGGGAAGGCCTGTAGATTTACAGGGAGCTGAGAATATAATCGGATTATTAATAAATACTCTGCCGGTCAGGGTTAATATTCAAAAGGAAAAGGCAATTTCTCAATGGCTGCAGGATTTACAGATGCAGCAGCTGGAAATGAGGCAGTTTGAATATACTCCTTTAACAGAAATTCATAAGTACACCAGCATTCCAAATTCACAGCCTTTGTTTGATAGCCTGCTTGTTTTTGAAAATTATCCTCAGGATGCGCTAAAAGGTGCTGAAATAAATGGGCTACAGATAGGACAAGTGAAGTCGGCAGATAAAACCAATTTTCCGCTTGTTCTGGTTGTAATGCTGACTGGCACCCTGGAATTCCGTCTGATTTACGATTCTTTAAGCATCGAACCCGTTATTGCGCGGAATATGCTGGAGAATCTGCAAAATGCAATAGCTTCTTTTGTAAAAGCCGGCGCAAGAACTCTGTCTGATGTAGAGATTATCGGTGAAAAAGAAAAGCAGGCTATTCTGAGGAGTTGTAAAAATTTTACTGACACTGAAAAACATTGCCTGCATGAGCTGTTCGAACTTCAGGCAGAGAAAACTCCTTCCAAAACTGCAATTGTATTCCAGGAGCAGAGACTTACATACATGCAGCTCAATAAAAAGGCTAACCAGTTAGCTAATTACCTTATCAGACAGGGTATTAAAAGAGACAACCTTGTTGGAGTCCTTGTTAACAGGTCGTTTGAAATGATAATTGCAATCTTAGGTATAATGAAAGCAGGGGCTGCATATGTGCCTATTGATCCATATTCACCAACAGAAAGAACAGACTTTACTATAAAAGATGCAGGGCTTAAAAACATTGTCGCTCAAAGCATGTTTTATCAAAAACGTCTTCTCGACGGGCTGCAGGTAACACTTATCGATGAGGAATGGGAAACGATTGCCCGTGAGAGCGATAATAATCCCCGGGCAGGATGTACTCCTGAGAATCTTGCATACGTTATATATACTTCAGGCTCCACCGGAAAGCCAAAAGGAGTACTAATAAACCATTCCGGGGCAAGTAATTTTGTGACCGGCTTTTCCATTCCTCCGGGTATGAATTCTGCTGAAAGAGGCTTGCAGTTCTTTTCACTTAGCTTTGATGGTTCAGTAGCTGACATTTTTCCGGTACTTATTTCAGGCGCCACCTTATTCATACCGGAAAGAGAGACGCTGCTCGATATTAGAAAAATTGAACGATTTATCAGCGATAATTCAATTACTTCAATTGTCACTACACCTTCTGTCCTGTCTATGCTAAATGAGAGCAAAATATCCGGGTTGAAAACCATAATTTCCGCAGGTGAGATATGCGGAAATGATTTGGCATTGAGTTATTCTAACGGAAGAAAATTCTTTAATGCTTATGGCCCAACTGAGACTTCAGTAGGGGTAACGATGTTTGAGGTGCAAAATATAGATAACGGCTGGGCCTCAGTTCCGATAGGCAGGGCAATAATAAATACAAAACTGTTAATTCTTGATGCTGATTATAAGATTGTGCCCACGGGCTGTATTGGAGAATTGTATATAGGCGGCTTTGGTTTGGCCCGTGGATACTTAAATATGCCGGACCTGACGGCAGAGAAATTTATTCCCAATCCGTTTGCTGATTCTCCGGGTGAGCGGATTTACAAAACGGGTGATCTTGTAAGGCTGTTGCCTGAGGGGAATCTTGAGTACATAGCAAGGATTGACCAGCAGGTGAAAATCAGGGGGTTCAGGATTGAACTAGGAGAAGTAGAATCTGTAATACGGAGGTGCCGGGGGGTAAATGATGTGGTAGTCCAGGTAAAAGGAAATACTTCCAATGACAAAAAGATAGCAGCATATATTATTCCTGAAAAAGAAGAAAATTTTAATCCGGCAGAATTAAAAGCATCATGTGCCAAAATTCTCCCGGATTATATGGTGCCATCCAGGTTTACAGTATTAAAAGAATTTCCTTTGACTGCCAGCGGTAAAATTGATACAAAGGCCTTACCCGAACCGGAGGAGGCACTTGCAGATAACCGGAAGATGTATATTGCCCCAAGGGATACCTGGGAATGCAGCCTAGTACAGCTATTCGAGGAAATTCTTAAAGTGCATCCGGTAGGAATTAAAGATAATTTCTTTGACCTTGGGGGGCATTCACTACTTGCAATAAGGCTAATGGATCTGATCCAGGAAAGACTTAACCGGAGTATTCAACTGGTGACAATATATCAAAATCCGACCATAGAAAACCTGTCTCCATTTCTGAAGATTGAAGCAGAAAACAATAAATCATCACTTCTGGTAGAGCTGAAAAAAAGCGGGGAAATGGAGCCTCTATTTTTTGTGCATCCTTCAGGAGGCAGTGTGCACTGGTATTCTGACCTCGCAAAATTTGTAGATCCCGTTATTCCTTTCTATGGAATACAGGCAGCCGGCATTGACGGCAAGGGGAAACTCGATGATTCAATTGAAGTTATGGCCTCCAGGTATATAGATCATATTCTCCAGAAACAACCGCACGGCCCTTATTATATCGGAGGATGGTCCTTTGGCGTAATTGCAGCCTTTGAAGTTGCCTGCCAGCTTACTGCACTCGGATGTCAGGTAAACATGCTGGCTTTGCTTGACTGCGGCCCTTTTATACCTTATGAAGAACCCAAAGACAGCGCAGAACTACTGGCAGAAATGTTTGCCAGAAACTTTAAGGTTGATGTTGAATTATTAAGACAAATGGAAGAAGAAGAGCGCTATAAGCATGTATTTAAGCTGGCAAAGAAACATTCAATAATTCCTTTTTACGTGAGACTATCGGAATTCACGTTCTATATACATATTCTTAAAACCATGCAGCAGGCATGGCGGAAGTATAAGATCAAAACATATACCGGAAAAATAACCTTATTCCGGTCGGAGGAAAATAAAGGCAATCTCTCTTTAGCCCCGGATATGGGCTGGGGGAATTTCACCTCACAGCCGGTTAATATAATTGATGTTCCGGGCAATCATATAAGCATGATGCAGCAGCCAAATGTAAAAATTCTGGCTGAGCAGATGAATTTGATAATAAGAGCTTGCAGGGATATTCAGAATTATAAAAATGTAACAGATTCAAATGTTCAAGATACCAATGTAAAAGATGCCAATGTCTTGAAATGATTTTAGAATTTAATGTACAAGGAGTAAGAGGTAATGCCGAAAAAACTTTTGAATAGGAATTTTATATTGCTCATGCAGGGACAATCAATCAGCCTTTTGGGCAACCAGGTGTTCTCTATTGCCGCAATCTTTTGGATTAAACATTTGACAGATTCAGCCAGCCTGATTGGCCTGATCGGGATGGTTTCCAGTATTCCTGCCATTCTGCTTTCTTCAGTGGGAGGTGCCTTTGCAGACAGGTTTTCCCGAAGAAAAATATTAATATTCTGTGATGCCATAAATGGAATTGGTGTGCTTGTCTTAGCCGCAGTCCTTTATTTCAAACCCCACGAAAGTGACCTGGTACTGGCCTCCTTTTTTGCAATCTCTCTTCTGATATCCGTCGTTAATTCTTTCTTCCAGCCGGCTATCAGTGCCGCGGTTCCTGACCTTGTCCCAAGAGATAAGATTACCGGGGCCAATTCACTCGACCAGGCTTCTGAACAGGTAATGACATTCCTGGGGCAGGGTATTGGCGGGGTCCTTTTCAGAATGCTGGGAGCCCCTATGCTGATCTTATTTAACGGATTCTCTTTCCTCTTCGCTGCCTTCTGTGAGATGTTTATTGAAATCCCGCAGAAAATTCCTGAAAAAGGAAAGAACTGGAAAGACCAATTGACTCACTTTAAACTGGATGTAATTGAAGGCTTCAGGTACGTTTGGAATAATCCCGGACTGAAGAAAATGGTACTGCTGTTCACATTCATCAACTTTATGACTGTGCCCGTTATATTACTGCTTCCATTTTATGTGGAGGATTTCTTGAAGGCTACTTCCGACTGGTACGGTTTTCTGCTCGCTATGTACGGCGTCGGCTCAATGTTTGGCTATATCCTTGCCGGCGTGATAAAACTCAAAGGAAAACTCAGGGCCTATACGGTGCTTTCATTTTTTTTAGTCGAATCTTCAGGCTTTGGATTTCTGGGACTCATTAGTTCTGTTTCCACTGCACTGGTGCTTGCAGTCATTGCCGGAACACTTAACGGATTTGTGGGCGTTTACATAATTACGGCACTGCAGCTGACCTCACCCAGCTCTTTAAGGGGAAGAGTCTTCGGATTTATTTCTTCACTGGGCGGGGCAATGATCCCGCTGAGCATGGGCCTTTCTGGATTTATATTTGACGCTACGGGCAAGAACATCCCGCTCATTTATGTGAGCTGCGGCATTATTATGTTCCTTATGGCTCTTACATCTTTGTTCAGTAGAGATATCCGTAACTTCCTTGCAAATGATAATGAGCCCGATGAGGTCATAATAGGCAGTGAAATAGAAAACGCAGTAAAATAATAGCATCTGAAATTATTGAATGATTATTTAATGTTGCAATTAACACTTTCTCAATTATTATTCACAAAACAGCGAGGTCCGTATGAAAGAGGATGAAAAAGAAGATACTACCATTTATAAGGTAGTTATGAACCATGAAGAGCAGTATTCCATCTGGCCTGCAGACAGGGAAAACCCGCTTGGCTGGAAAGATGTTGGCAAGGTGGGACCAAAACCAGAATGCCTTGCATATATCAAGGAAGTATGGACTGATATGCGTCCATTAAGTTTAAGAAAAAAAATGGAAGAAGCGCAGGCTAAAAGTAACGTTTAATCCATAAAAGAATTCCGGTGTCGGGTGGCGGCAGTTCACTAAAAGAACCTGGCCGCTTTTTATAACCTGGAAGGTAATCAGTAGAACCAATTTAATTACTAAGCCCTGCTGTATTTGAAAAGGTATATGAATTCCAATCCGGGAGGGAATCTTTATGTCTACTGCTGACTGGCAGATACCAAAAGGGAAGTGCATTCTGAATCAAAACGAAGTAAATATCTGGCGGGTTAATGCCGGTTCTGTCTCTTCATCGGGACTTAAGGATGTTCTTACACCTGATGAACTGAAAAAAGCATACGGATATTATTTCCTGAAGGACCAGGAGAATTTTATTATTTCGAGGGGATTGCTCAGAGTTCTTATTGCCCGGTACTTAAATACAAGTCCTCTTCAGATAAATATCCATTTTAACAAATATGGCAAACCATACTTAAAAAAAAGTGAAGGAAATCTGAAGTTTAATGTTTCGCATTCAAACGGGACGTTACTCTTTGCATTTACCCGGAATCAGGAAATTGGAATTGATATAGAATACATCCAGCACGACTTTGCCGACCTGGAAATTGCCAGGCACTTTTTTTCCAGAGCAGAAATTCTGGCTTTGTCTGTTCTGCCTGAAGATGCAAGGGTAATTGGGTTTTTCAACTGCTGGACGCGTAAAGAGGCTTATATAAAAGCGATAGGCCGGGGGTTGTCAATTCCTCTCGATTCATTTGATGTTTCGGTCGTCCCGGGAGAAACAGCGGAACTGGTCAGAGTACATAATAATTCCGGCGGGAGTAAACATTGGAGAATTGTAGATCTGGAAGTTGGCGGCAAATTTAGTGCAGCGCTGGCAGTAAAAGGAAATCCAAATGAAATAAAGTATTATGAATGGACTGATGAGATGTATAGTAATTCATCTTCACTCCAGGGCTGAAGTTATTCGGTTGAAATATTGCGATATATTGTATTATTATATAATAAAATATGTAAAATATAACAGTTAGGAGGTTCAAATGCCGTCCTGGAGTAGTAAAGATAAAAGAAAATATGAAGATATAAAGAGCAGTCAGGAAAAGCGCGGTACAAAAGAAGAGCGTGCCAAAGAGCTGGCTGCAAGAACCGTAAATAAGGGCAGGCGCCTTGAAGGCCGAACTCCGAATAAAAGAACCGAAGGCACTGGTAACCCGCGTCAGGACCTGCACAGCCGCACCAGGGATGAGCTCTACAACCGGGCCAGAAAAATGAACATCCATGGCCGCAGCAAAATGACAAAAGATGAACTGATTAAAGCAATACAGAAAACATAAAATAAAGCCGGTTAAAACCGGCTTTTATATTTGTGCGTCCGGGAGGAATAAGTGGAAAAGAGATGGATAAAAAAATGTCCCATATTTTATTTGACAATGCTTCTTAATTTGAATACAATATTACCATTGTGAATGTAGACTTACCTTGCGTCCTGATGCGGTTTGAATTGCACATTATATGTATTAATAAATATGTGAGGATGCGTCATGAAAAGAAAACTGCTATGCTTCGTACTGCTGCTAACCATTTTTGCCTGCCCGGCAATTTATTCACAGGTTACAATTACAAAAGATGATCTCGCCAGATATTACACTTCGGGCAAAGTTATTACCAGTTACATGGATACTAATTTAATTGAGCTCAACATAGGTAATGCCGGAGGAGGAAATTTCTGGGATTTTTCGTTTCTGAAATCAAAGCTTATCAGTACGACTTTAACTGTACAGGAACCCGGATCAACTCCATTCCTGAATGATTTTCCCGGTGCCAACCTGGCATTTTACGTTACTTCATTTGAAGAAGATAATACTTCTGAAAATTTCTATCCGGATGTCTGGTCATACAGCCTACTTGGAGATGACCTGCTGACTTTAGGAAACGGCGGCAGGGGAAAGATAATGGGAGTGGAAGCAGTCAGTAAGACTTACAATAAACCTGCCTATATTTTAATGAAACTTCCTGCAGCATATGGACAAGCATGGACGCAGGTATACACCGACAGCAGTGTAAGCAAGTTTGGAGGAATAAGTACTTACAGCACCGGCAGTTCAACGGTCAATACTTCAGTAGATGCCTACGGAGTAATGAAGATGCCGGGAGGCTACAGTGTTGAAGCCATAAGAATCAAAAGAGATATAAGCGGGTACCTGAAATCCCAGTACGGGCAGTACTCCAGAAGAAGAAGTATGGAATACATCTTTCAGGGAAAAAATGGAGATATGGTAAGTGTTGCTGCATTGGACTCGCTGCCTCCGGCCGGCGGCATACTGAAAACAGGGGAAATAGTATGGACGGAAGGCAAGGTGACCGGGGTGCTGCAAAACGGTCTTCTTCCAAGTGAATTTTTATTGAGCCAGAACTATCCTAACCCGTTCAATCCGGAAACGGTACTGGAATATTCAGTGCCTCAAGAGGTATTTGTGGATATAAGGGTATATGATATTCTTGGTAAGGAGATTTTACCGCTTGTAAATAAAATAGAAAAGCCGGGATTCTATAAAATCAGCTTTGACGGGCAAGGGCTTCCGAGCGGAATATATATTCTGCACATGAAGGCTGGAAATTTCAATGCACTTCGTAAAATGACACTGATTAAATAACAAAAAAAGCGCTGAATCTTCATTCAGCGCTTTTTTCTTATTTCCTGTATTTTATTGGTAAAAAGATTACGCCTGAAGGCGGCGTGAACTCCTGCTGCCATGTGATTTAAAGGGCAAAATAAATGCCCTGTTTTTGACCTTTGTATTTTTTTAAATCATAATATCACCTTTATTCCTTGAGTAAACATTATTTGTAATAGCTCAAATGCGCCAAATCTGCATTGCATATTAAAAAGTTCTTTGAAATATAATTTACTACTATAAATGTTATCAGCCCTTTGAGAATACTACTTATACCAGATATATATTCTTATAACCTTTGGAGGGCAAATGAAAAATGCATCGGTACGATTTATTATTAATGCTGTGTTGCTGCTAAAATTATTTTCAGTTACTATTTATGCGGAAAGCGCCCTTACTTCTACTTCTTCAATACCTGGTGGAATATCCCCGGGAGAAAATCCTGTAGTGACAACCGGATTGAATTTGACACATGATTTGATTTATGCTGCAGATTCACGGGGAAATGTCTCAATTTCCGGTACTCCGGCCGGCAGTAACATGAACGGTGCAGCTTTGCTGGCAAGCGGTACCTGGATACAGGTTTCCCCCGCATCCGGTCCCTACACCGGGACGGTGACCCTTTCGGCTACTTTAAGAAAAATATTCCCAGTTTCTACAGTGAATGGAAGGATAATCAGCTTCAAGCTGGATGGAAAATCTGTGGGAAGCGCACAAACTGACGAAAATGGTGTGGCTACTCTTACGGATGTCCACCTGCCGGCTGACCTGAATGTTGGTCCCCATCTAACTGCCATCAAGGCTGAATTTGCAGGTGACGACAGCTATAAGTCAAGTTCAGGTATTGGAATTTTAACAGTAACCTATGCCCCGACAAAACTTACTGTCGATAATGTAACCGGTCTATATGGAAGTACTGTAACCATCAGAGCCAGACTTATATCCTCTTTTACTGGTGAAGGTCTACAGGATAAGGTTATTACAGTTGTACTGAATAATGAAATAAAAGGTATGGCTGCAACAAATGCAGACGGAGTAGCAACCCTGGACGTAGAACTTGGAAATATGGAACCAGGGACATATCCTATTTTAGTGACTTTTCTACAGGTAGTGGGAAATTATTCTCCAAATACAGCAACTGCAGCCCTGGAGATAAAAGAAATTCCAACCAGCCTTGTTGTAAGTAATGCCTCCGGCACCTTCGGGGGTAATGCCACTCTCCAGGCTGCACTTACTTCCTCAGGGGCTCCAATAGGGGGCAAGAAAATCAGCTTTTTTGTAAACGGGAACCCTGCGGGATCTGCAACAACACTTCCCGACGGCACTGCGGCACTTGAGTTCAGCCTGGACGGCCTTGATGCCGGTATATACCCGGGCGCCGTAAAGGCAGAGTTTGCAGCAGCAGATTACTATGCATCTAATTCCGCCTCGGGTGATCTTACAGTACAGCCGGCACCTACTGAACTGGCTGTATCAAATGTAACCGGTACTTTCAGTACTACAACCAGTTTCTCAGCTAAACTAACTTCCGGAGCTTACCCACTGGAAGGCAGAACAATCAGCTTCAAACTGGGGGGAATATTTGTTGGAACTGCACAGACTGATGCAAACGGGACTGCGGCTCTGTCAGGCATCAGCCTGCAGGGTTATAATGCCGGAACCTATTCCGGTGCGCTTACGGCTGACTTTGAGGCTGAACGAAATTATGCCTCAAGCTCAGGAAGCGGTGATTTGACTGTCGGCCAGGCTCCAACAACTCTTACTGCCGGCAATTCATCGGGACCTTATAAAGGTACTGCAATACTTACAGCCATACTGACATCAGCAGGTAATAAGATTGGCGGAATGACAATTAGTTTCATGCTTAAAGGCATTCCTGCCGGAACTGCAGTAACTGATGAAAACGGCCTTGCAGTCTTAAATAATGTCAGCCTGCCGGAGATAGATGCAGGAACCTATAATGATATTATCCAGGCCAGCTTCTCACCTTCTGAGGGGAATTATTCGGGGAGTTCAGCCACAGCCAATCTGGAAGTAACCCCTGCATCTACTATTATTTTAGTGAACAGTGCAGAGGCTTATTATGGAAGTCCCCTCAGCCTTAAAGCAACGCTGACATGCGGAATTGTACCCTTAAGCGGCCGTATAATCAGCTTTACTGTCAATAATGTGTTCAAAGGCACTGCTCTTACGGGTCAAGATGGAGTTGCAATTCTGGAAAATGTCAGCCTGGACGGCTTGGGAGCCGGGGTATATAATAATCATATTGCAGCAGGCTTCTCACCCCAGGGTGATAATTATGCTGCCTGCACGGGAACTGCAGACCTGACTGTTAAAGAACTTCCAACCAGTATTTCAGTCAGTACATCCACCGGCATTTACGGCAGTAATGTAACGCTTCAGGCTGCTCTATCTTCCTTTGGTGTCCCGCTGGGGGATAAAATAATCAGCTTTTCTGTAAACGGAAATCCTGCGGGAATTTCAAAAACGCTTTCCGATGGCATTGCATCGCTTCAGTTCAGCCTTGGCGGTATTAATGCAGGCACATACACTGGCGCCATAAAGGCAGAGTTTGCTGCAGCAGATAACTATGCGGCTGGCTCCGCTACGGGTGACCTTATAATCCAGCAGGCTCCAACATCTCTTACTGTTGCAAAGGCAAGCGGTACTTTCTCAGGAACTGCGGACATTTCAGCAACACTGACTTCAGGAGGGGTTCCTCTTGGTGGAATGACCGTAAGTTTTAAGCTAAATGGAGCCCTTTTGGGCGACGCTTTAACAGGTATGGATGGAATTGCAGTAATTAAGGATGTTAGTCTGTCGGGATTTGATGCCGGAGAATACAACGGCGCTGTTACGGCCGATTTTCAGGCCTCAGGCAATTATGCCTCCTGCTCGGCTTCCGGCAGCCTCATAGTTGAACAGGCACCTTCTGCAATCGCTGTTATTAATGCTGCGGGAACATACGACGGGAAAGTCACACTTAGCGCCCGGCTTACTGCTGCTTCATCAGGCATCTCATTGCCAGGAAGAACACTCAACTTAAAACTTAATGGTGTGGAAAAAGGCAGCGCAATTACAGGCGACGACGGAGTGGCAGCATTGCCTGAAGTCAGCATAGCAGGCATGTCTGTCGGGACGCATGACAACTGTATCGAGGCGGTTTTTTTACCCTCAGGCGGTAATTATGCACCGTCTTCCGGAAAGGGCTGTCTGGAAATAGGACTGGCACCAACAAAAATTTCCATTAATAAGATTACCGCAGTCTATGGCAGTAAAGTTGATCTTGAAGCCACACTTACTTCCTATAATGTTCCTCTAAGCGGGAAGCCCGTGGAATTTCGCCTTAACGGCCAGTTTGTCGGGGCTGCTATAACAGGCGCTGATGGTAAGGCTGTTAAAAACT
>JBLNAZ010000121.1:0-4035 GCA_050259615.1 Syntrophomonadaceae bacterium
TCATTAAAGTGAAGCTGAACCTGTGCGGTAGAACCAAAATTCATGTGGCTTCCCCTCATGCCGTTTCTGAGCATGGTGTTGTTGCCGGCCTCGTCAAACATGCTTACTTCATATGCTGCCAAAACCTTTTCATTCCCCTGGTTCGGTACATCACCCGGCATAAGCTCAAGTATCTGTCCATACATCTGGTCCCTCATCATTCCGCCCATCGGTCCGCCTGCCCAGCCGGGGTTAACACCGACAGAGCTTAGGGAATCAAAAGGTGAGTGGAATTTCATCTGTTTTCTGCTGCCCTTTCCGATCCAGCAGCCGCCAAGTTCCTTGCCTACAGTTGCGCTGTCGAGCCATACATGGCCGTTGAGTTTGAAAACAATAATCATCTGTTTTACTGGGTTTTTAAGCAATCCACCCACAATCTCAATATTATCGCCATCTTTGGGCCTTACGGCACCGGAGGCAGGCTTGTACCAGTATGGTCCGAAGTTAAGGCTGTAATCAGGCAGTGAGTCATTGTTTGTATCAATTAAGAAACGTTCATTGACAAACGTTGTATCGACAAATACTTTGCCCGTAACAGTAACGGTTTTAATACTATCGTGCATAAAGCCGAATCCGTATCCTTTGGGACCTTTTCCGCCGTGGAATTTATCGTGTGAGTTTTTGCCCATCTTGTTCCATGTTGCATCAAAAGGATCGCGCCAGAAGTTTCCGTTTATTTCATAAACGACTACCATCTTAAGGCTGTCACGTGTAAGGCGTTTTGGCTGCCCGCCTTTTATTGTAACCTCGTCGCCGTTTGAAGGCCTTACAGCACTGCTGCTGTCGGGCTTATACCATGCGGGTCCGAAGTTCAGCTCATAGTCGGCAATTCCGTTTGCGTTAGTATCGAGCAGATACCTGGTCCTCTGGCGTACCACGACAGTATCCTTCCACTTAAGCGTATCCTGGAATGTCATGGTTTGAACTATTACTTTTCCGGAAACTGTAACGGCTGTCAGCGAGTCAGGACGGAAGTGCCCGTGCTGTGCCTTCAGGCTGCCCGTCATAAGTAATAAAATAACAAGGAGCAGAGCTTTTAATTTAGTTGCTTTCATTCATGTTTCTCCTTTAAGTGTTGATTATGATATATATCAGGAGCAACACTTGTGCCACCGGAATTTTACCCTGTTTTCAAGTTCTTTGGGTTTTAACAGGAAATGGTTTCGGCAAAATGGTCGAATTTTTTCGGCGTTTAGGTCGAAATATCAGGGAAGCAAGCTATTCAGAAATCACTGGCATCCTAAGAAAAATTGAAATAACTTTCGGAAAGCGTTACTGTTCTCTGACTTCTTAACATAGTGACAATTAATCCGGAGCTGATAAAATGAAACTGACAGTGTTGCTAATGTTTTTTCTCCTGGCTTTTGCACCCTTAAGGCAGGCCCAGACAACCGGTGGAAACTTCCTTAACAGGCAGTTCAGCCTTGCAGGTGAGCATTCACCTGAAACACAGTACTTCATTATGGAATCGCAGATGATTACTTATGCATTGAACGGTGTAAGGCAGGGGGTGGACATCTTCCGGCTTTACCTGAAGTGCACTCCTGCCAAACTCTCGGGAAAAGCAGGGAATGAGTACACTTGCATGAAGTTTACCGTCCAGCTTGCCAGCTCACCCGAAGTTGAAATTCCCTCACTTAAAGGCTGGAGCTACATGTTTAACACAATTCCTACTGGCATGGATGAAAAAGGACAGGTATTCGGAATTGACCACGCAAAATTTAATAGCGTTACCGATGCCAATGGCAAAGCGGTCGCGCTCGATAAAGCCTATCACGTTTATAATGCGTTCATAGACTTTCACGCCATAACAGGTGTTTTTACAGAGAAAGCCTATGGGGGAAAGGGAATTCAGGACCTGACTGCGATAGGACAAAAGATAGTTCATGCCGCGGCCAACAGTGAAGCTCCTGTAAACCTGGAAGAAAATATTGAGAAGGGTTCTATCTTTAAAAACGGACTTGTAACACTTGAATTCAAGGGACTGAGCCTGGTAAACGGCAAAGAATGCGCCCTTATTGAATACGATTCAGGTGAAAGCTCATTTAAGATGAAAATGAGGCCTATGCCAGAAATGGTGGTGAACACTGTAGGCAGCTCCCATTATAAAGGGGATATTTATAAAGACCTGGCAGGCAATTGGGTACAGAAAGCAAATCTTTTTGAGATGGTGGTTTCTGAAACCGATGTGCCATCGTTTGGCAAAGTTAATTCTGTTATAGAACGCAGCATTACAATTAAAAACGTTGACGAAAAAGAAATGCCGGGATTAGACTAAAAATCTTAAAATTCCATCATTGGCGGGCTATTGCGGCCTGCCATATAGCTCATGTATGTAAACTTAGTACTGGAGGGGATTGAGGCTAGGTATTTTCTAATGTATCCGTTTATCTGATCTCACTTCTTATTGCTTCCAGAAAATCTGGAACGCTGGCTTTACTTTCATCTTCTGAAGTTATTGCCTTCTGGTAAATTATTTTCAAGTCCTTTCCAACTATTATTACAATCAGCTTGTTATTGCAGTCTCCCAGATCCCACGCCTTTGCCAGCAGACGGTCATAATCTAAAAGAATTAATGATTGCGGAAAACGCTCCTGCTGCTTACGGGCTTTTTTGCGTATAATGGCGTTGGGTATCCAGGTCTCCTTGCAGTTGGCAATCCCAATAATGGCAATTTTATCCAGAGAAAATTTTTCAGTCTCCAGAGCATCGGATAACGGATCTGGTAAGTCCTGGACATCCGGATCAACATAAAATATAATTACAGCCTTCTCTCCCGGAAAAGGAATGGCTGTTTCCACATTCTTTACGTCAACTAACCTGACCGGTGATACTGTAACACTTGTCTGTGCTTTTGCAAAACCGAACATGAACATTATTATCACAATGAATTTATACAATTTGATATCCCTTTATTCCGGTGTTCCATAAGGTATATACTACAATAAAATTACCTTAAATCTCAGGTACAAATCTGGAATTTTCTTTAATAATTGTATATTATCCCTATAGCCTGCAAAAGCATTGAATGGTGCATGATGGAATAACTATGCAAAACAAAAAAGTAATAAAATCTTTACTCACTCCTGCTCTAAAAGTAATTGCTTCCTTGTATCTCAGGCGGGAAAGATTTTATTCTTATAATGGCCTCAGGGTCAGAATATCTCCAGGAGTTTTTCATCCCGGATTATTTTTCAGTACGAAAATACTCCTTGATCATCTGAACAACCTTGATCTCAAGGGGAAAAAAGTACTTGAACTTGGGGCAGGCTCCGGTCTTATTTCAATTACCGCAGCTTCAAAAGGCGCCATTTCAACTGCTTCGGAAATCAGCAAGACGGCTTTAGATGACCTCCGTGTAAATTCCGGTCTTAATCATCTGCCGGTTAAAATTATTCAGTCTGATCTTTTTGCCGGCATTCCGGATACGGATTTTGATTTAATAATTATTAATCCGCCATACTTTCACCTGGATCCTTCAAAGGAAAGCAAATATGCATGGTACTGCGGCAGCGGGTTTCAATATTTCAGGAAATTATTCCCCCAGCTGAAACGCTTTAAGAATTGCAGTGTTATCATAGATATGATTCTTTCAGAGGATTGTGAAATCGAAAGGATTAAGGAAATTGCATCTGAAAGCGATATTGTGCTTAAAAAGGTGAAAGAAGTTACGAACTGGTTTGAGGAAAACTACATATATGAAATTGAGTTTATCTAATACCCCTTAATACCGTAAATGGTTTTGTAACCTTATTGCCTTGTGTGAATCTAATTTAATAGATGAGAACCAAATCCGTTAAAGATTATTCCTGAACTTATAGCTGGCGAATTCATTTTTATAAATTAAAGTAAAGTGAAAGGTGTATAATATGCTAAGCAGAAATAAAATAATTGCAGCTTTGGTGAGTTTCTGCCTGTTGTCATTCTCACTCTATGCCACCGAACATAATGTGGATAAATCACAGAAGAACCTGGTCAAGTTTACCTCTGATGCAA
>JBLNAZ010000122.1:0-9731 GCA_050259615.1 Syntrophomonadaceae bacterium
TTATGATATTGCCGCCCCTGACGCATATCAAAAAAGAAACGTTCCAGGTAATAAAGAAGTTTGTTGAAAACGGCGGCAAAGTAATTGCAGATACACTGCTTCCTTTTGAATTCCTTGAGGCCGAAAAAGACGGCGCAGCAGACGACATTAAGGAAATGTTCGGCGTTAATCCCAGGGACCTCATTGAACAGTACAAGGACGGACAGGAATTTAAGGGACTTAAAACCAAAAAGAATGTATCTCTCTTCGGCGGCAAGGGAAAGTCAAAACCCGAAAGACGCCATGAGCTCGGGAAACTCTTAAATAAACTCATTGAGCCCGACGTTGTTATAAATAATGAAGACGTGTTCTACCTGCACCGCATAAAAGACGGCTACGATATCTATTTCATCGTCAATACGGGACAGAAAGATATAGGCCAGGTCGAAATTTCTTTTGAAAAAGCCGGCAGCCCGGAACTCTGGGATCCCGATTCAGGCGAAATTAAACCCATGTATGTCTACCAGGTCAAAAACGGCAGAACAGTCGTAAACCTTAACTTCGCCGAAAGCCAGTCGCACGTGGTTATTTTAAGAAACAGCCTGAAGAAGCCTTTTATCACTGCAACAAACCTTGTGGTGGAAAACATGGACGCAAAGAAAATTACCGGCTACGCTGAAAATAATGACAAGGAAGTTTTTGCCAGAGTTGAAACAAGTAACGGGGCAAAAAGACTTAAGACTAACCAGATGAAAACCCATGCCCCCATAAAACTTGGCAGGACATTTAACTTCGACATCAAAGAAGACAACGCGCTTTTAATAGGCAAATGGAAAATGAAAGTGGAAGAGGAACCGGGCAGTGAGAACTATTCAGATCCCTCTTTTGATGACTCTGACTGGCTCAATGTTACTAACGGCGCCTGGGAAATGCAGATACCGCAGGAAAGAGACAATGAGACCTATCCCGTTACACTCTGGTACCGCACCTCTTTTGAAATTGCCGATTTGCCTAAGGAAACTAAACTTCTTATAGACGGCTTCAGCGGAAAGGAACATGCCCTTTTCTTAAACGGCCGGGAAATAAAGGATAAAGGACAACGCAGCTATCTCGACGCGGAAATAAAAGAAATCAATATCAGCAGCTATATCCACGAAGGCATAAACCACGTTGCCGTAAGACTCATCGCCCAGAGAAGAACAGACGGCATCCTGGACCTTCTGAAAATAACAGGAAAGTTCTCCCTCGCTAAGACCGGTGAGGACTACAAAATAGTCCGCATGGAAGACAAAATTAAAATCGGCGACTGGACAAAACAGGGATACCCCTTCTTCTCGGGAACAGGGACTTACGAAACCGGCTTTACGGTGCCCGAAGGTTATATAAACGGAAAGTTCTTCCTTGAGACTGATATTGGCGAGGACGTTCTTGAGGTAAGCCTTAACGGCAAAGAAGGTAAAGTGGTGCCGTGGCACCCCTACAGACTCGATATAACTGACATGATTCAGCCAGGAGAAAATACTATCCGGCTTAAGGTAACCAATACACTTATAAATGTGCTTGAGGCTGTTCAGAAGAAATCCGGAATTCTTGCTGAACCCGTAATTACATTCAGACCACTTTACGTTATTTCTTTATAATTCTTAGTAATTGAGGCATCTAATGAATACGAAAGGAATACTTGTTGTAGGCAGCGCAAATATGGACATGGTAGTAGTTTGTGAAGACTTCCCGAAACCCGGTGAAACAATTCTCGGCCGCCAGTTCGGCATGTTCGCCGGGGGCAAGGGGGCTAACCAGGCCGTATGCAGCGCTAAGCTCGGCGGAAATACCTTCTTTGTCGGCAAAATGGGAAACGATATCTTCAGGGATAAACTGTCGCAGAATATGAAAAGCGACGGAGTTAAGCTGGACTATCTTCTCATCGACAATAGTGAACCCACGGGTATAGCTTTAATCTCGGTAAACGGCTATGGCCAGAATGAAATTGTGGTCGTTTCAGGCAGCAACATGAAGCTCATGCCTGAAGATATTAAACTGCACGAAGAGGCTTTTAAGAACGCGGGCGTTGTAATTACACAGCTCGAAATCCCGCTTGAAACTGTCATGGAAACCGCCCGCATCGCAAAAGAACAGGGCGCGGTCTTTATCCTGAATCCCGCTCCTGCCAGAAGGCTTCCTGATGAACTCCTGAACCTCGTGGATTATATTACCCCTAATGAGATTGAGCTTGGCATGCTTTCCGGAATCCCCGTTATCGATACGGATTCGGCCGTACTCTCAGCCAAAAGACTCGTTGATATGGGTGTGAAAAATGTAATCGTAACCCTGGGCGCTAAAGGTGCCCTTCTTGTTGATGGTAAAAGAAGTGAGCTTTTCAGCACAAGAGAAGTTGATGTGGTCGACAGCACCGCGGCCGGAGACGCTTTTAACGGGTCTCTGGCTTTTGCCCTGGCAGAAGGAAAGACAATCGACGAGGCTGTTAAGTTTGCCAATACAGTAGCATCTTATTCAGTTACAAGGCTCGGCGCACAGACTTCCATGCCTACAATGGATGAAATCAAAGCCGTAAAAATGATATAAATATAAGGGGACTTACTATGAAGAAAAACGGGATACTGAATTCGGAACTCTCAAGAATCGTTGCTCAAATGGGTCATACGGACAAACTTGTTATCTGCGACAGCGGCCTTCCTATTCCAAGGAGCGCCGAAGTAATCGACCTTGCCCTGAGTACAAACCTGCCGCGCTTTATCGAAACCCTGAAGGTCATACTTCTGGAGCTCCAGATTGAAGAGGCTATTGTGGCCGAGGAGATGATAGACGTAAGCTGCAGCGTTTACGAGGAAGTTACCTCTCTTCTGCCCGAGATTAATATACAAAAGGTTTCTCACGAGGAGTTTAAGAAAATTACAAGAAACCCCGAGGGCAACATAGCCTTTGTACGTACCGGCGAAGCTACCCCTTATGCAAATATTATCCTCATTTCTGGCGTAACCTTTAACTAACGGAAAAAACATGATGCAGTACAGAAAATTTGGAAATCTGGATTGGAAGATCTCTGAAGTGGGATTCGGAGCCTGGGCAATCGGCGGCGATATGTGGGGTGCACAGGACGATCAGGAATCCCTTATGGCTCTTCACAAGGCTCTGGATCTTGGAGTTAATTTCATCGATACTGCACAGGGATACGGCAAGGGACATAGCGAAGAGCTCATCGGAAAAGTGCTCAAGGAGCGCTCCGGAGAAATCTATGTTGCAACTAAAGTCCCCCCTGTTCCCGGTACGCCGTGGCCTCCGCCGGAGAATTTCGACGTAAACGTCTCCTTCCCCGCCGAATATATAATCAAACAGTGCGAAGGATCCTTAAAAAGACTTCAGAGAGATTATATAGACGTATATCAGTTCCATACCTGGGCAGCGGCCTTTAACGTGCGCGATGAATGGTTTGAGGCCGTAACGAAACTGAAAGAACAGGGTAAGATCCGCGCTGCTGGTGTTTCCGTGCACGATACAACACCCGACAGCGTAATAGGCGCGCTTGCCCTCGGAAAAATTGACGAAGTGCAGGTGATATATAACCTTTTTGAGCAGTACCCAAGGTGGAACCTCTTCCCCGTATGCCGGAAGCTTGGCATTGCCGTTGTCGTCCGCGTGCCGTTCGATGAAGGCGCCCTTACGGGAAAATTTACACCCGAGACTAAATTTGCCGAGGGTGACGTAAGAGGTCACTATTTCCGCGGCAATAACCTCCTCGCGGTAATAAAGAAAACCGAAGAGATAAGCAGGGTAAAGGATAAACGCCGCCCCGCGCTTTCAATGGCACAGTACGCACTTAAATACTGCCTGAGCCACCCGGCTGTAAGTACCGTTATACCCGGCATCAGAAGCACAAAACAGGCCGAAATCAATACCTCGGTCAGCGACGGCAGCCTCCTTCAGGAAGATGAACTAAATGAATTAAACCGCTTCGCCTGGAGAAAAGATTTCTGGAAGGAAGAGGTCTCCCTCTGAAATTAAAACCGTTATTTACTTTGGTGACTGACATAAAAACGCTTATTAATTTTTAAGCGGATAAACTATACAGGAATTATTTTAATATTAATTGCGGAGAAAAAATGTTCAGAAGATCACTGATAACTGCATTCCTTGTCTTAGCTTTTAGCGTTACCGGCTTTAGTCAGGGTAAAAAAACTATATACGACCAGCTAGTAAAACAGCAGGACGGGTCCGCTCTATACCACGTCCCTATCGGACTCTGCGAGGACTACCCCGAAGAAACCACTACCCTGAAACTCATCCGCGACGATATGGAATTCTTAAAGCATGCCGGCATTAACCTCCTTAGAATTTCATTCGGATGGGACGCTATTGAGGAACAGAAGGGTAAATTCAACTGGCTCTTCTGGGACGACTTTGTG
This sequence comes from Syntrophomonadaceae bacterium, assembly GCA_050259615.1. Classification (GTDB taxonomy): domain Bacteria; phylum Bacteroidota; class Ignavibacteria; order Ignavibacteriales; family SURF-24; genus JAAXKN01. Next base: position 4,401 of record JBLNAZ010000122.1, read on the forward strand.
AAAATGGCCGTCGATGAATACGGCATTACCCTCGTCCCTTATGTCTGCTATATGCCTAAATGGAATTCAACAGGAGAAAAGGATACTATGTTCTTCTGGAACTACCCTCCTAAGGACTATGATGAGTTCGGCGTTTTTATGACACAGCTTGTAAACCGATATAAACCTTGGATTAAAACCTGGGAACTCTGGAATGAACCGGATATCTCTATCTACTGGCAGGGAACAACTGAACAGTTTGCAAAATTTATCAAGATCGGATCCAAAGCTGTGCGCCAGGCCGACCCTTCGGCTAAAGTTGTGCTCGGCGGTCTTGCAATTAAACCCGACTTCTTCCGCCAGCTCTTCCGCGACTTTGGCATAAGCCCCTACGTCGATATCGTTAATATGCATAACTACTACGAAACCTGGAGCAATAACCCCATTGAAAAACTGCCCGATTATGTAAATGAACTCCGCGAGATCGTCTGGCGCTACGGCAATAAACAGTCGCTGTGGATGGCTGAGGTCGGATACAGCACCTGGAGAATGAGCCCCAATAGAGTATCCAACGATTACAGACCATATTACGATTATGAGCATACACTGCGCTACCAGGCAGTTGAACTCTTTAAGACTCTCTCGCTTGCCGTTAATACAGATAAGCTTGCAGCTATATGCTGGTATGAAGTTAAGGATCTCCCGCCTGCAGAAAACGTTATTGGCGATAATAATAACCGTAACCTCGGCGTGGCATTTGCCGACCATAGCCCCAAACCTGCACTTAAGGCGCTCTCATTTTTTAATACTCTTTTCTCACAAAAAAGTAAAAGCCTCGATAAAACAGTGGAAGTTAAAAAAGCTGTAGGCTCGGAAAGCTATTTTACAACATTCCGGAACGAGGACGGAAGCGTTATTGTTGTCGGATGGCTTAAGACCAATCTTCCGGGCGAACGCACAGATACATCGGGAATGGTAAAAGATACAAGAGTTGAAAAAATAGATCTTGCAATTCCCATGAGCCTTAAAGGCGATGCCGCGCAGTATACCGAGCTTGGAGTCGCACAGAAATATACAAATGTTGTAAGACAAAATAACGCAACCGTCTTAAACGGCATTACCTTAAAAGGCGGCGAAATATTTATCCTGAAAATTAATAAGTAATAATTAAAAATTAAAAAGCAAGAATTAGTATGAAAATCAGTCCGGAACATATTACTAAAGAAAATTTTGAAAAATTCGGCAGTGTTGTTACTTTTCCAGAAGGGAAACCGACCTCTGAGGCTAAGGAATATAAATTCTGGTCCGATATTGCCAGCTATCATATAGACGGCGATACCGAGATCGGTATATGCACTGTCTTCAAACAGCCTGAAAACGAGATCAGCGCAATGGAACGTCACCTGGATACTCCGGAAATACTGATTCCTATAGACGCCCCTTTTACGCTCCCGCTTTTGCTTGAAGGAAGTCCCGAGGAAGATGTAAAGGCTTTCCAGGTGAATGTAGGCGAAGCCGTTGTAATTAAAGGCGGCGTGTGGCACGGAGCCTGCCTTCCGGTTAAGGCGGAGAAGTCTTCGTACTTTGTCATCTTCCGCAGAAGAACTCCGCACGAGGACGTTGAGGAAAAAAAGGTCAGCACCCTTGAAATAACTGAATAATAACAATAGAAAGCAGATGAATTTGTTTACAGTATCAAATAAAAGAATACAGATTACATTAGAAGATAAACCTTTCAGAATTCATGAAATATTAAATGTGGAAACAGGCATCAGCTGCTGCGCGGGCGGAAAACAGTCCGTTATCGTCCGCGTCCCCAGCCATGTCTCTGAGCCTGCAATTCTCGATAACCTGGATGAAATTGAGAATTCAGACTCCGGCATAAGCTTCTGCCTCTCGGATGAATCGGGCAGCTATAAAGCCTGCCTGAAGCTTTCTGGAACAGACGAGGGCGTAAAGTTCAGCCTCAGGGCCACAGGACCGGAGCCTCTCTGGATGGCAGAGTGGAGAATCTCCGGACTTGAGTTCGATAACGTCATCGTCCCGGCTCTCGGCGGACAGATGCTTACAAAGGATATGACGCCCGATACCACGCTCAGCTATAAGTACCCCTTCTGGTGGAATGCCCAGTTTGTAATTGGAGAAAATAAAAAAGGGGGCGTCTGGATACATACCCGGAACAGCGATCCCCGTTTTAAGCTCCTGAGAGTAAGCAGGGCTGAAAAATCCTTCGGCTTAACGCTCGGCTTTGAAGCTTCTGCACCTTTAAGCAGCAATACCCTCGAGGCTGAATGGTACGTGGAAGGCTATAAGGGAAGCTGGAAACATCCTGTGGACCGCCACCGCAAATGGCTTGAGAAGGAATTCGGACTCGTAAAAGCTGAGGAGCATCCCAACTTCCCCAAATGGGCAAATGACATAAACTTTGTTCTGGAAGTGTGGGGAATGCGAAAGGATACCAGCGAGCCTCACCATACGTTCGATGAAATGAAAGAACGCCTGAAGGAATTCAGCCTGCTTCACGATCCCCGTGAAACTTTATTCTATATACCCGGCTATGCAGAACACGGCATAGATTCACACGCTCCCGACTATAACCCGAGCAGGTATTTGGGCGGTGAGGAAAAGTTTAAGGAACTGGTGGACTTTGCGCACGAATTGGGCTGCCGCGTTATGATCCATACAAACGTTCTGGCAATGACTTTTACACATCCGCTTTACCCTGAATTTAAACAGCATCAGGTCGTCGACGTCTTTAACCGCCTGCAGGGCTGGGCTATGGATATTGACGGCGACTGGCTGAGCGAGGATTACTTTGCCTATATTAATCCCGGCGCACAGCAATGGGGGGACCTGATGGTGAATGTCCTTGGAAACCTTATAAATAAATTCAGTCTCGACGGAGTCTTCCTGGATCAGACGCTCCTTGCCTTTAACGTAAGCCGCGGCCCTGAATTCCTGGAAGGAATGAGAAATCATATTCAGCGCCTGCAGAAGGCTTTCCCCCATGTCCTGTTCTCGGGTGAGGGAATCCACGAGCAGGTACTACAGGCTCTTCCTATGGCGCAGATCCATGGAATAGACAGCCTTGCCGATGTGCACGGAATGGAAGGACGCAAACGCTGGAGAAAGGTGCACCCTGTTTCATCTTACCTCTTCGGCAAATATACAAGACTTACGGCGCACCTGCTTACAAAGTACCCAAACCACCAGATCTTTAAGCTCCAGGAAAACTCCTATAAGAAGCTCGGCGTTATACCCGCTCTCTGCCTTTATAATAAAAGCCAGAAAATTGATATCCCGGAGGTAAGACTGATGATTCAAAGGGCAAAGGAGCTGAAGGGAAAGTTTGAAAAATTGGGAAAGTTAAAAGCTGAAAAACTGGAAGCTCATAAAGATATAAGCGAAGGATAACCTGATGAAAAAAATTAAAGCGGCTGTAATCGGAACAGGCTTTATAGGCCCCGCCCATATTGAAGCTCTTAGACGCATCGGCAGCGTCGACGTTCACGGCATCGCCTCTCTCGACACTGAAGGCGCAAAGGCTCTGGCCGGTAAGTACTCAATTCCTAATGTCTATGCAAGGTGGCAGGACGCCGTCATGGACAGGGAAATCGACGTTATCCATAACTGCACGCCGAATAACCTGCACTTCGAAATCAATAAGGCCGCCCTCACCGAAGGCAAACACGTTATATCTGAAAAACCCCTTACCATGACTTCACGGGAATCCGCGGAACTTGTAAAGCTTGCAAAGGAAAAAGGCGTCGTTAATGCCGTAAACTTTAATTACCGCTTCTACCCTTTAACACAGCACGCTAAAAGCATGGTCGAAAAAGGTGAGCTCGGAAATATTTTCCTCGTCCACGGACATTACCTGCAGGACTGGCTTTATTATAATACAGATTACAACTGGAGACTTGATACTGAAATCTCGGGCGAATCGCGTGCCGTTGCCGATATAGGCTCGCACTGGTGCGACCTTATGCAGTTTATTACGGGAAGCAGAATAAAAAGACTCTGCGCCGATCTTGTAACGGTCCATAAAACAAGAACAAAACCTCTCCAGGAAGTGGCAACTTTCAAAGGTAAGGAGGAAAAGGCCTCCGGAAACTTTGAGGAAGTTGAAATTAAAACCGAGGACGCGGGATCTGTACTCCTGCAGTTTGAAAACGGAGCGCGCGGCGTCTTTACGGTTTCACAGGTAAGCGCCGGACGCAAAAATAATTTTGTCTTTGAAATCGACGGCAGCAAAAAGGCCGTCTCCTGGAACCAGGAGGAACCCAATAGCCTCTGGATCGGCTACAGGGAAAAGGCAAACGAGGTGCTTATTAAAGATCCTTCGCTTCTGAATGAAAATGCAAGGCGCTACGCCCATTACCCCGGAGGCCACCCGGAGGGATACCCCGACGGACCGAAAAACCTCTTTATGAATGTTTATTATTTTATACAACAGGGCAAAAACCCCATTAAGGATAAACCCGACTTCCCGACTTTTGAGGACGGCCACCTGGAAATAAAAATTGTGGAAGCCATCCTCAAAAGCAATAAAGAACAAAAATGGATCGAAGTCTAATTCAAAATTTATAATTCATAATTCCTAATTCGTCTAAGCGGAGAAATAAATGAAACTTGGCTTTTTAACTGCCTGCCTTCCAAAACTTAAACTGGAAGACCTCGTGCAATGGGCTTCGGAACAGGGCTTCCAGAGCCTCGAACTCGCCTCCTGGCCTGTTAAATCTAAACGCGATTACCAGGCGCGGCAGATCGATGCGGCAAATTTTAAGCCTGCAGACGCAGAAAGAATAAACGCACTTTTCAGCGAGCATAACTTAACTATATCTTCCCTCGCCTATTACGATAATAACCTCCACCCCGACCTGAAGAAAAGAAAAGAATACCACAACCACCTGAAAAAGGTGATTGATACGGCTTCTATGCTCGGAGTAAACCTCGTGGGTACTTTTGTCGGAGGCCGCCCCGATAAATCACCTACAGATAATATGAAGGAAATTGGCAAAGTCTTCCGCGGACTCGTAAAATACGCCGAGGATAAAGGCGTGCGACTTATGATTGAAAACTGCCCAATGGACGGATGGCTTAAATTTGCCACCCCCGGCAACTACGCTTATTCGCCTGAACTCTGGTCTGCCCTGTTTAATGAAGTTACCAGCGACAGCTTCGGACTCAACCTCGACCCCTCGCACCTTTACTGGCTCGGCATAGACTATCTTCAGGTAATCCAGGATTTTAAGGAGAAAATTTTCCACGCTCATGCAAAGGATACCGAAATACTTGCCGGAGGGCAGTATGAATACGGACTATTCGGACGCCAGATTGAACCCGTTCCAT
>JBLNAZ010000123.1:0-7317 GCA_050259615.1 Syntrophomonadaceae bacterium
AAAGGTGGAAGGCACTACGGACATGGTGGTTGAACAGGTAGCCGGGCAGCCTTATCTTGCGGTTAACGTCAACCGTTCGAAAATTGCACGATACGGACTTAATGTAAGTGACGTCTTAAAGACTGTTGAAATTGCCGTGGGCGGAAAAGCAGCCACACAGCTTTATGAGGAAAACCGCTCATTCGATATTACTGTTCGCTACCCTGAGGAGTACCGCAACTCCGTGGATGCAATCGGAAGCCTTTTAGTTCCAACGGGACAGGGATATAATGTCCCTCTTAAAGAGCTTGCAGACATTGCCGTTGTTGACGGCCCCGTGCAGGTAAGCCGTGAGAACGGACTGCGCAGAATAGGAATTGAAATGAATATTCAGGGGCGCGATATTGGAGGCTTTGTTGCAGAAGCTAAAAAAGTTGTAAGGGAAAATGTTAAACTCCCCTCAGGGTATTACCTGACGTGGGGAGGGCAGTTTGAAAACCAGCAGAGGGCAATGAGCCGTCTTATGATAATTGCGCCTCTTGCAATTGCGCTTATACTTGTGCTGCTGTTTATTACATTTAAGTCCATGCGCCTTGCGCTTCTTGTAATTTCAAACCTTCCGTTTGCTTTAATTGGTGGTGTAATTGCGCTATACATTTCGGGGTTATATCTCTCCGTTCCGGCTTCAATAGGATTTGTAGTACTGTTCGGAGTTGCTGTATTAAACGGTGTTGTACTCGTTTCATATATCTCGCAGCTGAGGCACGAGGGAATGGAACTTAAGGAGGCAATACAGAAAGGCTGCAACGACCGTCTGAGGCCTGTTTTAATGACTGCATCAATTGCAATATTCAGCCTTATACCGATGCTATTTGCAACGGGACCGGGCAGCGAAGTCCAGCGCCCGCTTGCAACAGTAGTAGTGGGAGGACTTTTTACATCCACTTTCCTTACGCTCATTGTAATTCCCACAATGTACGGCTGGTTCGAAAATATATTTAAGAAATCATAAATAACCTTACGGGGCGGAGCCTTCCGCCCCCATTTTTCCCTTCATTCATAATTCATAATTTATAATTCATAATTCATAATTTATAATTCATAATTCAAAATTCCCCCCGCAGGAAATGGTTCTGAACATCAATGACACGTTGAACGGATTTACCTTGACCATCTCCCCCATAAGACCGATATTACTGGCTGAATTTTTTTGAGGTTTTTAATTGTTTGGCACAATCGTAAATGCCCTTGCAATAGCTGTGGGCAGCATACTGGGTGTTTCCTTCAAGGGCGGCATTCCTGAAAAATATAATAAAACCGTTATGCAGGCTATGGGACTTGCTGTTCTCCTGATCGGTCTTAAAAGCGCATTTCAGACGAATAACATACTGCTTTTAATTTTCAGCCTCGCCATTGGCAGCGTTTTAGGCGAACTGCTTAGAATAGAGCATATGCTCGAAAAGTTGGGCAAGTGGCTCGAAAGCAAATTCTCGCGCCAGGGTACTGGCGGCATTTCAGAAGGGTTTGTAACGGCAAGCCTTATTTACTGCGTCGGCTCAATGGCTATTATTGGATCGCTCGAAAGCGGACTTACAGGCAATCACCAGACTCTTCTTGCAAAATCAGTTATAGACGGCGTGTCGTCCATAGTATTTGCTTCATCGCTCGGTATTGGTGTTCTCTTCTCATCCGTATCCGTATTCTTGTACCAGGGATTTATTACAATTTCATCGTCATTCATGAAGGACCTCCTGATTCCATCCGTAACGAGCGAAATGTCTGCCGTCGGGGGACTCTTAATTGCAGCCATCGGAATAAACATGCTGGAATTGACAAAAATAAAAGTAGGCAATATGCTCCCGTCAATCATTATTCCACTGGCATATTACACAATCAGAATAGCATTCAAATTTTAATATTCAGAAAGGGCGAGCGCCGCTCGCCCCACTTCGAACTTAGAACTTTGAACTTCGAACTTTGAACCTCGAACTTTGAACTTCGAACCTCGAACTTCGAACTTCGAACTTCGAACCTCGAACCGCGCCGAAGGCGCGACGTTTCTTCCCTTGCTTTCCTCCCCAAGTCCTCATACAATATAAATAATAAGCTTTGAAAGGGACTTAAAAATGAAGACACTGATGCTTTTATTTATAACGGGAGTTATGTTTATGACTACTATAGAAGCAAAGATCCGCACCCAGACTGTGGATTATGAGTCGGACGGCGTTAAACTCCAGGGATACCTCGCATACGACGATGCTCAGAAGGGTAAACGCCCGGCTGTGCTGATTGTGCATGAATGGTGGGGACTTAATGATTATCCTAAGAAACGCGCCGAGCAGATTGCAAAGCTGGGTTATGTGGCCTTTGCAGCCGATATTTACGGCAAGGGCGTCGTTGCCAAAACACCTGATGAAGCCGGTAAACTTGCTTCACAGTTCAGAAACGACCGCACACTTGCAAGAAAAAGAGTTACTGCGGCTCTTGAGGTTCTGAAGAAATATGATTTTGTGGACGCCGGTAAAATTGCAGCCATTGGATACTGCTTCGGCGGCATGGTGGCGCTTGAACTGGCAAGAAGCGGAGCCGATATAAAAGGCGTGGTGGGATTTCATACCTCGCTTGACACGCCAAGGCCCGACGACGCAAAAAACATAAAAGGCAAGATTCTCATATGCACAGGCGCAAATGATAAGTCCGTTCCTCCCGATATGCGGCTGCAGTTCCAGAAGGAAATGGATAACGCAGGAATTGACTGGCAGATGAATATCTACAGCGGCGCGGTTCACGCCTTTACAAATCCCAACTCGGGCAACAATCCCAGCACAAATCTAGCCTACAATGCAAATGCCGACAGGAGGAGCTGGGAGGCGATGAAACTATTCTTTCAGGAGATTTTTAAATAGGTTTGCATGGATGTCAGGTGGGGATGTCATCCACCGCGGTGGACGACATCCCTCACCACGGCGGATGGCGCCGTCAGTAATGTTTATCACCATTATAGAAATCTTTCTATTAACTTCTTTGTTGCCATTATCCCCTCCGGTTCCGCCAGGCGGTCGCCTTCGTATTCAATTCCAAGGTATCCCTTATAACCCGCTTTTTTCAGTATTTCTGCAACTCTCGCAAAATCTATCGTTGTTTCATTTCCTTCTTTGTCAAAATCATACGACTTTGCGCTTACCGATTTTGCATAGGGAAGCATTTCGCTTATGCCTTTATAGCGGTCGTATAACTCCGTATCGCTTATCTTAAAATTCCCTAAATCAGGCAGTGTGCCGGCCCTTGGATGGTCCGCCATTTTAATTACAGAGGTAAGCCACTGCCCGTTGCTCGAAAGTCCGCCGTGGTTTTCTACAATGACGTTAATTTTGCGTTCACCGGCAAAAAGACACAGGCGGTGCAGTCCGTCAGAAGCCAGTTTCATCTGCTCGTCGTAGCTCCCCTGGCTTGCGGCATTAACCCTTATGGAATGGCAGCCCAGCGTTTCAGCCGCCTCCACCCATTTATAATGGTTCTCAACCGTCTGTATTCTTTTCTTTTCATCCGGATCGCCTAAGCTCCCCTCGTTGTCGCACATTATAAGAAGGCTTTTTACACCGTTGTCTTCGGCCCTTTTTTTAAGCTCCGTTATATAGGGCTTCTCGGCACTCTTAAAAAACTGATTTACGTATTCAACGCCCTTGATGCCGTATTTATGCTTCGCTTCGCGCGGAAAATCGAGGTGATCGAGCTTCCCGGAAAAAAGAGCCCGGTGAAGCGACCACTCGGCAAGTGAGATCTTAATGGAAGATTTTGCAAAAGATGCTGAGAAGGCATTGCCAGCAAAACCAAAAACGCTTAAAGAACCGGTTAAAAATACTGACTGCTTTATAAAATTGCGGCGATTCATAAAATTTATTCCTTGTATTTTAGCATTAATGGCCTTTAATTTAGGCCTAATATTCTGAAGAATCCAGTTTCAGCCGGGTTTCTGCAGAAAAATATAAAATTCTTAAAAAATATCGAGATATTTTTCCGAAAACGCCTGCCGTAACCATATATATATATGCAGGGGATTATTTGTTCGAAACTCTGAATATTTCCTCTCCCTGTTTTTCATTAATTGCTGTTTTAGTCAATAAACGAAAAGAACTATGTCAAAGCTTGTTGAGACAGATAAAATTCAGCCTGGTATGATCGTGGAAACTCCCATTGTGAATAAGTACGGGCAGATGCTCCTGTCCAGGGGAGCAGTAATTGAAAACAGGCATATAGGAATGCTGAAAACCTGGGGCATAGCCTCTGTTATTATACATAATGACAAGGAAGAAAATGAACGCAAGGTCTACGACCCGGAACAGCTTGTAAAGGCAAAAGAACAGCTGAGACAGAGGATGGCCGGGTGGACACCGAGGAATTCAGTCGAGGAAAATCTGTTTAATGCCGCAGTTGAACTCATTCTGAATAGATAAATTTAATTTAAGCCCGACAGGATAAAGCATGGATATAATTGAAAAAATAACTGAAAGCATAAAGGACCTGCCCACTTTACCAACGATATTTTACACGATATCCGAGGCAATGTCTAACCCCAGATCCACAACAGATGATATTGCAAAAATTGTATCCACCGACCAGGCCTCGGCCTTTAAGGTCCTGAAAGTTGCAAATTCTCCGTTTTTCGGCTTCAGGGGCAGAATCGAAACAATACCTCAGGCTATTCTGCATCTTGGCTTTAATGAGCTGAAAAATATCATACTGGCTCTTTCGGTAATTAAATTCTTCTCTAAAAGCAGGTATTCCGAACATCTGAAACCGAAGGATTTCTGGGCGCACTCAATCTCAGCTGGAATATGTACCAGAATGCTGGGGGCTTCAGTTAAAGTGCCTAACCTGGAACAGTACTTTCTGGCCGGAATACTGCACGATATTGGAAAACTGCTCCTGCTGGATCTCCTTGGCGAGAAATACCTGGACGTTTTCGGGATTGTTGAGGAAAAAAACTGCCTTATCCGGGAGGCCGAAAGGATCTCTGTGGGAATAGATCACGCTGAAGCAGGAAGACTTCTGGCAGAGAGATGGAAACTTCCGCCTGTGATTAAAAATACAATTTATTATCACCATTCCGGCTTAAATGACGGAAAAACAGATACCCTTACAGCCTGCGTTCATGTGGCAGACATTGCAGTGCGCATGTTCGACCTGGGTAACCCGGGCGACAGACTTGTCCCCCAGCCAAATATAAAGGCACTCAGCTCGCTGGGGCTTTCCCCAAAGGTATTTACAGACATTGCTCCGGCCCTCCTGGCAGACTTTAATCAGACAATCAGCCAAATTCTGGATTGACAAAATGAATAATGATACTCCACAGGCTTTAGCATTAAATGACTCATTAGTCAGGGAATTCTGGAAAAATGTTTTTTTCTATCATGAAGTGAAACCCTCCTGTGCTTCTTTCGATGAAACACTTTCTGAAGGCATAAATGTTTTCTTAAAACTCAATATATGCAAAGCTCTGTCGCTCTTTCTTCTCGACACAGAGTCGTTCGAATTCAGGCATAAGATTTCAATACCCGCGCTGCCGGAAGATAAAGCCGAAAAGCTTTTTAATGAACTTGTGGAAAACGGACTGATTGCAAAATCGATAACCAGGGGTGATATTACAATATCTGCTCCTACAAAGCAAAAGAATAATAAAGATGTCCTTATAATTCCTCTTATCAGTTTCTCGGGCCTGGCGGGCTTTTTACTCATTGAACTCGGCATTCCTGCTTTTGAAATAGAACTCCAGCTTCTGAATCTGTTCAGCATGTACGCTGGCCACCTGGCCTCCGAAATTAAGCTGAACTCGGTTCAAACTGAGCTCAGTACTATAAGAACCACATTTGAAAATGAATTTACGCGCAAGGTGAACGGACTGGTGCAGAGCAAAATGGAAGTAATGAAAATACTGGACTCGCTTCAGACCGGCATTTTTATTATTAACCAGAATAACAACCAGATAATGGATGCAAACCTGGTAGCCCGCAAAATGCTGGGCATACCAAAACAGCTTTTAATAGGCACCCACAGAAACAGGTATTGTGCATGCGCCCAGAAGAACGGCAAGACAGGCGGCGGAATGTGCACGGATGTTAATTCACCGGAATGCTCAATCATAAATTCAGACGGCTCTAAATTTTATATAATCAGAAAAGTGTTGACCATTAAGCTGGGAGATGATGAGGAATATTTTCTTGAAAGCTTTATGGATATTACGGAACGGAGGATTGCAGAGCTGGAGCTCCAGAAATTAAAAGACAGCCTGGAGGAAAAAGTAGCAGAAAGAACGGCAAGCCTGAACTGCATAAATGAGCTCTTAAGAAATGAAATAGAAGAGAATAAAAAACTTTTTATGGCCGTTGAGCAGAGCCCCGTGGCTATTCTTATTTCCGATGCCGACTGGAATACGGGATATGTCAATCCTTCATTTACAAAGCTTACAGGCTATAAAATGAAGGATATATTGGGCGACATGCCGCCCCTGCTGAAGAATGATATTCCGGATTTTCATTTGCAGAAAGAGCTTATTGAAGCTGTGGTTTCGGGCAGGGAATGGAAGCAGGAAGTTATAAGCAGCAAAAAAGATGGCGGGGAATTCTGGTCCGTTGTAACCGTGAGCGCCCTGAGGGATGACGAGGGAAATCTTTCCCATTACATTATCATGCAGGAAGATATATCCGAAAGAAAAACAATGCAGGATAATCTTCACCAGGCAAAAGAAAAAGCAGAATCCTCGGCTAAAATAAAATCTGAATTCCTGTCGCTGATGTCGCATGAGATCAGGACGCCGGTAAACACGATGGTAAATTTTGCTTCACTCTTAAGAATGGAGCTGAAGGACTACCTGACTCCGGAGACTGAATCGGGCTTCGATATGCTGACTAATGGCGGCCAACGGTTGATCAGGACCGTAGAGATGATAATCCACATGGCTGAGGTACAGACGGATGGATATGAACCCAGATTTGAAAATATGGATTTGAACAGCGACATCATAGCTGGCGTTATTACACAGTTTGAATCCATGGCAGCGGCAAAGAACATAGAATTAAAGTACGCAAATAAGGCCTCCTCGGCCGCTGCAAGGGTGGACGGGTATTCAGTAATTCAGATTATACAAAACTTATTGGACAATGCCGTTAAATTTACAAAAAAGGGATCCATTGAGATTCAGCTTTCCAACGACCAGTATAAAAATGTAGTTCTTGAGGTTAAGGATACCGGTGTGGGGATCTCAGGAGAATTCATTCCCCAGTTATTCACTCCGTTTTCGCAGGAAGAAGGAGGTTACTCAAGGCGTTATGAAGGCAACGG
>JBLNAZ010000124.1:0-14754 GCA_050259615.1 Syntrophomonadaceae bacterium
TGAAAAGACATTTATTAAGAACACTTGCAGCTTTCAGCTTCCTGTTTCTTTTCGCCTTTGCCGCAAAACAGCCGGCCCCAAAACTCTCCTTTACTCCTGAGCACCCGAAGGCAGGCGAGGAAGTTGTAATAAAATACAACCCCGAGGGCACACGCCTTCAGGATGCCGAAAAAGTTGACATGATAGCTTACCTCTACAGCGTGGATCTTGACGAGGCAAAAGCAATTGAGATGAAAAAAGAAGGGGGCCAGTTTACAGGGGTAGTTAAAACCTCCCCCACAACGCGCGGCATTGTAATTAAATTTAAGAATAATGAGAGCGTTGATAACAATAAAGGGCAGGGCTTTGCAGTTAACCTTTATGGCAGCAATGGCAAAGAAATTCCCGGGACCTATGCAGGCCTGGCTGCAGCCAAAGGAAACTGGGGTCCGCGTTACCTGGAAATGGAACGCGACCGCGAAGGGGCGCAAAAGCTCTTCCTGGATGAGTTCAGGAAAAATCCGCAGGTTAAGACTGAATACCTCGACCAGTATTTTAAGGTAATTTCACCCCTTATGGGAGAAAAAGCAAACAGCATAATAACTAAAGAGCTTAAGGCAGCAGAAAAAAATCCGGGCAGTTCAGAAGAATACTTTACCATGATGACCACCTGGTACGCAAACCTGAAAAATGCAGCCAAGAGCGATGAGTATAAAAAGAAGCTTCTGGAGAAATTTCCCTCGGGAAAATTTGCAGAAAAAGAAAAATACGCTGAGATAAGCAAAACCGAAGACTTAAATAAGAAGCTTGAACTCATAAAGGCATTTGAGACGGCATTTCCAAAAAGCCAGTATACAGCCGACCTCTACGACGAGGTTTTAGGCAAATACAAATCCCAAAAGATGTACAAAGAGGCTTCGGAAATTCTTAAGATGAATTCATCCAGGCTCAGCTCTTATTCTTTCTATTCTGCCGTAAACCTGATGTTAAAAGAAGATGCCGACCTTAAGCTTGCAAATGAAATTGCAGCCATGGGCGTTGAACGCGGCCGCCAGGAACTGAACACAGCTGAGGCAGATAAACCTAATTATCTTTCTGAGAAAGAATACCGCGAGGAACTGCAGTACCAGTTAGGCATGAACCTTTTCGGCCTGGGCAATGCAGAGAACAAGGCCGGCAAAAAAGACGAAGCCATTACCTCTTTACAGGAAGCCGTAAGCCTCCTTCAGAACAATGAAGTTTCGGCAAATGAGCTTTACGCAAGCCTCCTTATTGAAAAAGGCGAAAACGAAAAAGCACTTACTCACCTGGAATCGATAATTAAGACGGGCAACGGCAACCCCTTAATGAAGGATTACCTGAAAACTGCATACGCAAAGAAAAACGGGAATGAAAACGGATTCAGCGCCTACCTGGGAGAACTTGAAGCTGCCGCAAAGCAGGACCTCATTCAGAAACTTAAAAAACAGATGCTGAGCGATAAAGCACCCGACTTTAAGCTGAAGGACCTTGAAGGCAAGGAAGTAAGCTTGTCTTCACTTAAAGGCAAAACCGTTATACTCGACTTCTGGGCCACCTGGTGCGGTCCATGCAGAGCATCATTCCCGGGCATGAAGAAAGCCGTAGAGAAGTATTCATCAAATCCTAACGTGCGTTTTCTTTTCCTTGATACCAGAGAACGCGTGGAAGATAAGAAGAAAAATGCAGCCGATTTTATCGCAAAAAACCAGTATCCTTTTTATGTGCTGCTGGATACTGAAAGCAAGGTTAACGAACTCTACAGAGTCCCTGGCATTCCGACCAAGTTCGTAATCGACAAAGACGGCGTGATCCGCTTCAAGGTTGTGGGCTTCGGAGGCAACACGGATCAGATGGTTGAAGAAATTGACGCCATGATCTCGATGGTAAACTGAGACTTTACTGCCAAACTGGCAGTTTCCTTTTACCCTGCGTAATAGCTTGACATACAGAGTGTTTTTGCTATTTTAATAATAGGTGACGTTTGAGCGGGCATAGTGTGACAAGGATTACAGTGATGCAGAATACTAAGATACGTTTGTTTATATAAAGCAAAGATGATATAAAACCCCTCAGCCCTCTCAAGAGAGCCGGCTCTTTTATTACTCTCTTGAGAGGTGCTCACATTGGATAAGTTTGTTCTCCGTAATGCAGGAAAAGGAGGAAGCTGAAGGATGCTCAGAAGTATCAGGGAAGTAGAGAAATACAGGATAATTGCCACAGACGGCGAAATTGGCGACGCATATGACTTCTACTTTGACGACGCCAAATGGACACTCCGCTACCTTATAGTTGAGACCGGCGGATGGCTTTCCAAAAAACAGGTGCTTATTTCCCCTTTTTCTATTGTCAAAACCGACTGGAAAGAAAAAAAACTCTCACTCAGTCTTACCAAAAAACAGATCGAAGACAGCCCAGATGTTTCCACAGACGAACCCGTCAGCCGCCAGAATGAAATAGACCTGATGAAATATTACAACTGGCCCAGGTACTGGGACTGGGGTGAGGCCGGCCTGCCCTATACACCAGGCGCTGCAAGCTTTATGGCCTCGGGCCCTATACTGAACGAAGGGGATATAAATGCTGAAGGAGAAAATGAAGCTCCGGTTTCGCGCAGTAAAAAAAAGGGCGACCCTCACCTCAGAAGCAGCAGGGAGGTTACAGGCTATAAAATCCAGGCCTCCGATAATGAAATAGGCCATGTGGAGGATTTTATTCTGGATGATGCCACCTGGATCATCCGCTACATAGTGATTGATACCGGCACCTGGCTTACAGGCGGCAAAAAATTCCTTATAGCTCCTCACTGGATCGAAAAAGTTGAGTGGGCTGAGTCAAGGGTCCACGTTGTCCTAAACAGTGAAAACATTAAAAGCAGCCCGCCTTATGATCCGTCCCAAACCCTTAACCGGGATTACGAAGAACTGCTTTATGAGCATTACGGTCTGCCTAAATACTGGGTCTGAGAGCCCTTAAATCCGTATTAAAAGATTTTATGTGTATTTGCTGCTGAAAAAGCAGAGGTATTTATTTTATTTATCCGGAGTTTATCTATAAAAGGGAGGAAAATATGTTTCGGAACATTGCTCTGACAATATTATTTATAATTTCTTTAAGCCTGATTTCATTTGCCCAGACGCAGGATGAAGAAATAACAAAAGCCGTTGCCGTAGTGCATCCGACACAGGGCGGCAATGTAAAAGGCGTGGTAACTTTTACCAAAGACGGCGATAACATTAAAGTTGTTGCCGACCTTGAGGGACTTGCACCCGGCAGGCACGGGTTTCACATACACCAGTTCGGCGATGAAACTGCCCCGGACGGCAAATCCGCAGGCGATCATTTCAACCCATCAAATCAGCGCCACGGGGGGCCTACCGACATGCAGCACCACCTGGGAGACATGGGCAACATAGAAGCTGAGTCCGACGGCAAGGCACACCTTGAAATGACAATTTCCGGCGTAAGCTTCTCGGGTGCCAATTCTATAATCGGGCGCTCTGTAGTTGTGCACGAAAAAGAGGACGATATGATGTCTCAGCCCGCAGGCAATGCAGGTGCCCGGCTGGCAATTGGCGTAATCGGTATAGCACAGAAATAATTCAAATGGAAAGAGAGAGAAATTGTTATGAGGCATAACTATAAAAGATTATGGATTGGCCTTGGAGCCGTGATTATTTTTTCATTTATCATTCTGGCATACTACGGCGTGGAGATCTACCAGCAGGCGCCTCCGGAACCGCAGAGAGTAGTTACAACAACAGGGCGGGTGGTATTTACGGGTCAGGACATTAAGGACGGGCAGAACGTCTGGCAGTCGATCGGAGGACAGGAGCTAGGTACAGTTTGGGGGCACGGCTCTTATGTTGCGCCCGACTGGACGGCAGACTGGCTGCACAGGGAAGCCATATGGATGTTAAACAACTATGCAATGAATTCATACGGCACCCCTTACGACAAGCTGGACAGCCCCAAAAAAGCCGCTCTTCAGGAAACACTCAGGCTGGAAATGAGAAAAAATACGTACAACCCCGAAACGGGGGATTTAACCATATCTGAGGACCGTGCCCGGGCAATAGGTGAGATAAGCTCTTATTACACCTCACTCTTCGGCAATGACCCCAAGCTTGATGAAGCAAGAAAAGATTACGCCATAGCTGAAAATACGATAAAGGACCCATTAAGGCAGCAGAAAATGAATGCATTTTTCTTCTGGGCCACCTGGGCATGCGTTACAAACCGCCCAAATCAGGATGTCAGCTATACAAACAACTGGCCTTCGGAATCTTTGGTCGGCAATCAGCCTACGGGACAGGTTGTTTTATGGTCTGTTATCAGTTTTGTGCTTCTGCTTGCAGGCATCGGAGCCCTGGCTTGGTATTATGCAGCTCAGAGAAGAAGAACAGAAGAAGAGCACGTACTGCCGGAACGCGATCCCCTGCTGGCTCTTAAGTCAACTCCTTCAATGAGGGCAACGCTTAAATATTTCTGGGTTGTTGCAGCCCTGATTGTACTGCAGGTAATTCTGGGGGTTATAACGGCTCACTACGGCGTTGAAGGCAACGGGCTTTACGGCATTCCGCTTGCAAAATGGCTTCCGTACTCAGTAACAAGAACATGGCACACACAGCTTGGCATTTTCTGGATTGCAACAGCCTGGCTTGCAACGGGGCTTTTTATTGCACCGGCAGTCTCGGGCTATGAACCAAAGCTTCAAAGAGCAGGGGTGAATTTCCTTTTCATCTGCCTTCTTATTATTGTCCTGGGCTCAATGGCAGGCCAGTGGCTTGGAGTAATGCAGAAGCTGGGGCTTGAGGTTAACTTCTGGTTCGGCCACCAGGGCTATGAATATGTGGACCTGGGACGGTTCTGGCAGCTGTTTCTGCTTATAGGGCTGTTCCTCTGGCTGTTTTTGATGGGGCGGGCAATGCTGCCTGCATTCAGAAATGTTTCTGAAAACAAGCACCTTTTGGGACTGTTCTTAGTTGCAAGCATTGCAATTGCGCTTTTTTATGGCGCCGGAATAATGTGGGGGCGCCAGACCAATCTTGCAATAGCGGAATACTGGAGATGGTGGGTAGTGCACCTCTGGGTAGAAGGGTTCTTTGAAGTATTTGCAACTGTGGCAATAGCATTCCTTTTTACCAGAATGGGACTTCTGAGGGTAGCTACTGCAACCTCGGCAGTTTTGTTTTCAACTATCATATTCCTTTCAGGCGGAATTATAGGAACATTCCACCACCTTTATTTTACAGGAACCCCTACAGCTGTTATGGCATTCGGCGCAAGTTTCAGCGCCCTGGAAGTGGTGCCTCTTGTTCTTATAGGTTTTGAAGGGTATGAAAATCTTACCTTAAGCCGCGCAAAGAAATGGATTCAGGCTTACAAATGGCCCATCTACTGCTTTGTGGCGGTGGCATTCTGGAACCTTGTGGGAGCCGGACTGTTCGGATTTCTGATCAATCCACCGATTGCCCTGTATTACATGCAGGGGCTTCAGACCACGCCGGTTCACGCGCATACGGCACTCTTCGGCGTCTATGGAATGCTGGGCATTGGATTTATGCTTTTCTGCCTCAAGGGGCTCACAGTGCATTACGTCTGGAAGACAAAGATGGTTGCATTTGCATTCTGGGCAATAAACATAGGTCTGACCCTTATGGTACTCATCAGCATGCTGCCTTTAGGCCTGATACAGACGTGGGCAAGTGTAGAGCATGGAATGTGGTATGCCAGATCGGCAGAGTTCACAAAAATTCCTCTTCTTGACACCCTGCGCTGGATGAGGGTAATTGGAGATACAATTTTTGCCGTAGGCATACTTGCTCTGGGCTATTTTGTAATGGGTCTTAAGACCGGCTGGTCGATAACCAAAGAAGTTGATGCTGTCGGGAAGGAATTTCCCGAAGGCGCGCCTGATGGGTCGGAGCCTGCAGCATCAAAAACGCTTTGACGTTAAAACTTAAAAATAAATTTATTGTTTCTACAGCTCAAAGGAACAAATGCCAGATAAAACCGTGTATGATGCAGTTGTAATAGGGTCAGGACCAAACGGTCTTGCGGCGGCTATTACAATGCTCAGGGCGGGAAAGCGAGTTCTGGTAATTGAGGCAAAAGAAACTCCCGGGGGCGGAATGAGAACCGGGGAGCTCACGCTTCCCGGATTTCTGCACGACATATGTTCAGCTATTCATCCCCTTGGAATCGGATCACCATTCTTCAGAAGCCTGCCTTTAAGTGAGCATGGGCTTAAATGGATTTATGCCCCGGCGGCACTTTGTCATCCGCTTGATAACGGACAGGCGGCGCTGCTTGTGAATTCTGTTGCTGAAACGGCCAAAACGCTCCACGAGGATTCTGAGAACTACAGGCGCCTTATTGAGCCGCTGGTCTCGAAGTGGGACCTCATACTTCCTGAGATTCTGGCTCCTTTTCACATACCGGCGCATCCTTTTGCACTGCTGAAGTTCGGCCTTTCCGCCATTCAGTCGGCCGCGAAGTTCTCCAAAAGAAGATTTAATTCTGCTCTTACGAGGGGCTTTTTTGCGGGGCTTGCGGCGCATTCCATTGTACCGCTTGAGGAGCCGGTTACAGCTGCTTTCGCCCTGGTGCTCGGAATACTGGGGCATACTGCGGGCTGGCCGATGCCCGAGGGGGGTTCGCAGAGTATTGCGCTGGCGCTTACATCCTACATAAAATCCCTTGGCGGCGAATTCCTTCTTAACACAAATATAAAAAGCCTTGATGAGCTGCCCGCATCGGACATAGTGCTCTTTGATCTTACACCCAAACAGATACTTTCAATTGCGGGAGAGCGGCTTCCCAAAGGCTACAGGCACGAGCTCGGAAACTACCGCTACGGACCCGGCGTATTCAAAATGGACATTGCCGTAAAGAGCCCGGTGCCGTTTAAGTCTCCCGAATGCACGCTTGCAGCCGTAGTACATCTGGGAGGAACGATCGAAGAGATAGCGCACTCTGAAAACGAAGTCTGGCAGGGGAGGCACCCGGAAAGGCCTTTTATTATTCTGGCGCAGCAGAGCCTTTTTGACAAAACCCGGGCGCCCGCGGGCAATCATACGGTCTGGGCCTACTGCCACGTTCCAAACGGTTCAGAAACCGACATGTCGGAGCGGATCATCAGCCAGATAGAACGCTTTGCACCCGGCTTCAGGAGCACTATACTTTCGCAGCATAAGATGAATGCACACGACTTTCAGGCTTACAACAGCAATTATATTGGCGGCGACATCAACGGCGGCGTTCAGAACTGGCGGCAGCTCTTTACGCGCCCTGCACTCAGCCTTACACCTTACAGAACTCCCGCTAAGGGAATCTATATATGTTCATCTTCTACACCTCCCGGGGGCGGCGTGCATGGAATGTGCGGATATTATGCGGCCAGGACGGCATTAAAAGATTTTTACGGAATAAAAGCAGTGTTATAAGTTTTGCTGTAGATTTCATTGCTCTAAATTTCTTAATTTATTTTATGCGAGCTGAAAACTTTCTAACCCCGGGTTTTCTTCTGCGTAATATTTATAATCAAAAAATTTAATTAATTATCAGGGACTTTTTTGTTAACCATCCCGGTTCCATGAGATACTAAAAGTTTCTGTTCCGTAAAATGAGCTATACCTATTTTCAAAAACTAATAAGCTTCGCATTTGCGTTTTTTCTGCTGACTGAAGCGGCAGGTGCATCCCCGGCAAAGCCCGACACCATCAGGGCGGAAGATCTTTACCGGGATTCCATTACAATATCCAGCCTGAACAATAAGGATGTTATTGAATCTGTAAAGAAATTTTCAGAAAAGGATAACTTTTTTTCAAGGCTGTTAAAACATGTGCTTGTTGCAGAAGAGGAAGACCCCAGAAGCCGCAACGCCACCGGATCAATTTACAGAAACTACACCGGGAAAATAATAAGAAACATAGACGTGCAGGTTCTTGACGTATTCGGCACCTCGCTCGATCACCCTAAAGACACCGCCCATAGCTGGTTCCAGCAGGCCGGCAATTCAGTGCACCTTAATACACGCGCATGGCTTATCAAAAACCGGCTCCTCTTTTCAGAAGGCAGCCGGCTTGTACCCTTTGAACTGGCTGAAAGTGAGCGCCTGTTAAGGCAAAATGATTTTATCTATGATGCCAGAATACTGGTACACAGAATAAAAAAAGTAAGCGACAGCGTAGACGTGCTCGTTCTTGTGCAGGATGTTTGGAGCATTACCGGAGGAGCCTCATACCAGCCCGGATCCAAAACGGGCCAGGTCTCCTTAAAGGATATTAACTTCCTTGGATTCGGCAACGAGATCAACGGGGCACTAAAATTTAACGATACTTACCGGGGAGGCTGGGACTGGGACGGCAGCTATACATTCACCAATATTAACAGGACGTACATTTCCGCCAGCGTATTTCACTTTTCTGAAAACAACAACGAGCGCTACGGCTTTAATTTCAACAGGGATTTCTTTTCACCCGTTACAATGTATGCCGGGGGGATAGGCATGCAGTGGTCCAATGACAGGATATTCGTTCTTAACGATACACTCCAGGCCAGGAGAAACATCAGGTATAACAGACAGGATTACTGGCTGGGCTATGCCTTCGATTTCAAACCCTTTGATCCATACAGCGTCAATTTCAACAGGCTTAATGTGTCCCTGCGAATAAAACGCACAGAGTATACCGAAGCTCCAGCGCAGGATTCTTTAAGGCTCTTCCAGAACAACACCTTTTACCTGGGGAGGCTGGGTTATTCTTACAGGACATATTACCGCGACAGGTATCTCTTCGGGCTGGGAAAAATTGAAGACATACCGCTTGGAAGCCTTGTGGAATTTCTGATGGGCTACGAAAAGGGAGATTATCTCAGCAGGCCTTACCTGGGCCTTAAGACCGGCTACAGCAACTACAGCGATGATTTCGGTTATCTTTACGGCGGTTTCCAGGCGGGAGGCTACCGGCAGGACAGAAAATGGACAAACGGGGTTATGGTACTCGAGTCTCTTTTTTACTCAAAGCTTTTACCATTCGGCAAATTCAAATGGCGCCATTACCTTGGCACCAGGTATTCTTACAGCTATAATCCTGTTTTTGCAGAGGACCTGCTGAACGTCAACGGGGATATGGGTTTAAGAGGTTTTGATACTGAAGAAAGGGGAAACAAGAAGCTCGTTATAAACTACGAGAATGATATATTCATCCCGCTGAAATTCTTAAACTTCAAGCTCGCTTTTATTACATTTGCCGACTTTGCCCTCCTGTCGGGAAAAGACGAGCTCCTTTTCAGCAGCAAGCTTTATCAGGGTTATGGAGTAGGATTCAGAATTAGAAACGAGCACCTCATATTCCCGACTTTTCAGCTCATGTTTGGATTTTACCCGAATGACGGCATAAAAGGCGGCAACCGCTTTGAAGTCTTCCGCCAGCAGTCGATGTTCTATCATTTCAATCAGTTCCAGATCTCAGCCCCTTCTGTGGTTCAGTTCTAAACTCCAATTGCATTTTCCAGAAATACTTCTTCATTGAAATATGCCGGAATTAGTTTATACTAATATTTATGCGGGTAATTTATCTTCAAAGGAGGTTTCTATATGCAGCAGTGCGATATCGGGATGATTGGCCTTGGAACCATGGGGCGGAATCTGGTTCTGAATATTGGCGACAAGGGTTTTTCGGCAGCGGGTTACGACAAGGATTTCAACAAGCTTAAAATACTTGAAAAAGAAGCGCAGGACAGGAAGATTCTTGCGGCCAAATCGCTTGAAGAGTTTTTCCAGATGCTTAAAAAGCCCCGTGCGTTCATGATGCTTGTGCCCGCAGGAGCGGCAGTGGATGCAATTATTGAAGAAGCGCTGCCGTACATGGAAAAAGGGGATGTTATAATCGACGGCGGAAATTCGCACTATACAGATACAGACCGGCGGATAAAAGACCTTTCAGGAAAAAATATACATTTTATGGGTGTGGGAATCTCGGGGGGCGAACAGGGCGCCAGGCTCGGTCCCAGCATGATGCCCGGGGGAGACCCGGAGGCTTATGATCATCTTAAAAATATTTTCGAGGCTATTGCGGCTAATGTAGACGGCGAGCCGTGTGTTGCATATATGGGAAACGGCTCTGCCGGGCATTATGTAAAAATGGTGCATAACGGAATTGAATACGCACTGATACAGCTTATTTCAGAATCCTATCACCTGCTTAAAACAGGGCTTGGGTTAAGTAACGATGAACTGGCAGACATTTTTGAAAAGTGGAACCAAGAGGAGCTCCATTCTTTCCTTATTGAGATTACATCGGGAATTTTCAGAATGGAGGAAATGGAACAGGCAGGCAGCAGGGGAAAACCAGGAGAAAAAAACAGGCGCAGACTGATAGATTATATACTGGACAGGGCTCGTCAGAAGGGCACTGGCAAATGGACTTCGCAGGACGCCATGGAACTGCAGGTCCCGGTACCTACAATTGACGCGGCCGTTATGATGCGCGACCTTTCGGCAGACAGGGATATGAGGCTTAAATATTCAAAGATCCTGAAAGGGCCTTCTGCTTTATATACGGGTAATAAAGCTGATTTTATTTCAAAGCTCAAAAATGCGCTCTACTTTTCCATGATTACCTCCTATGCCCAGGGGATGGCTCTTCTTAAAAAAGCTTCCGAAAGCTACTCCTACGGGGTGGACCTTATGAAAGTAGCCTCCATATGGCGCGGCGGGTGCATCATACGGGCGTCACTGCTCCAGGATATACTTGAAGCATACGGTAACGATCGCAATTTAAGCAGCCTCATGATGTACGATAAGTTTGCAGGGATATTAAACCGCATGCAGGAGGACCTCCGTTTTATTACCGGCAGCGCCATTGCTATAGGCATACCCGTTCCTGCCCTTGCGTCTTCTCTTTTCTATTTCGACGGCTACAGGAGCGCCTGGCTTCCTGCTAACCTTGTGCAGGCTCAGAGGGACTTTTTCGGAGCCCACACTTACGAGCGCATTGACAAAGAGGGAGTTTTCCATACAGAATGGGCCAAAGGGAAATAAAGGAGAATTGGAATGGATGAACAGTACGGAAAAGGGGCCATACTTCAGGATTATCCTACGGCAGAAGAGCTGGCAATTGCGGCTGCTGGACTCTTCAGGCAGTTTGCAATTGAGGCAGTGGAAAAGCGGGGCATTTTCTCTGCTGCATTGTCGGGCGGCGCCACGCCAAAAAGAATGTATCAGATACTCTCTGAAAATCCTTATAAGGAAAGCACGCCCTGGAATAATATACACCTGTTCTGGAGTGATGAGCGTTACGTTCCCTTAAACGACAGCAGAAGCAATGCCGGAATGGCTTTTACAAATCTGATTAATAACGTACCGGTGCCAAAAGAAAACATACACCCAATACCATATCTTTCCACCCCGGAAGACTCGGCGCTTAATTACGAAAAGACCCTGAGGGATTTTTTTTCCGGAAAGCCTTGGCGCTTCAATCTTGTAATGCTCGGGATGGGCGGCGACGGGCATACGGCTTCGCTTTTCCCGCACAATGAAGTGCTGAATGAAAAAGAGCGCTGGGTAAAGGAGGTTTACCTGAAAGAGCAGGACAGCTACAGAATAACGCTCACCTATCCCATAATCAACAGTGCGTCAAACGTTGTTTTCCTGGTTCAGGGAAAAGAAAAAGCCGCAACGCTTTCCAAAGTCTTAAAAGGCGTTTCGGGCAAGGAGGAGTTTCCTGCCGAAGGCGTGCGTCCTGAAAAGGGGGAATTATACTGGCTCGTCGGCCGTGAGCCGTGAGTCCCGTTCTGCCAAAGAGTCAAAACACCGGTTCCGTTAAACGAAATATTCCCGCCGTCTTTATCCCTTGAAGTAATCTCGCGTATTTGATAAACTGAATATAGTTCAATGCCGGATTCGATTTATTTCTTTTTTGATTTTGTAATAATGTATGGAGAAGAAGCTATGGACGAGTTTAACCTGGATGAACTAAAAATGCTTACTCAGGAACGTGAATGGCCCTCAATTTCAATTTACATACCCACAAGCCGCAGGGGAACCGAAGTAATACAAGCCTCAATACGCCTGAAAAATCACCTGCGCGATATTGAGCGCCAACTGAAGGAAAAAGATGTTAACCCCGTGCTGATAAATGAAATTTTAACCCCTGCACAGGACATTGTAGGCGATGAATTTTTCTGGAATCATCAGGAAGATTCCCTGGCCATTTTCCTGGCCAAAGGTGAAAGTCACATGTACAGGCTTTCAGTAAGTATTGATGAAAAGTCAAACATCTCCAGCAGGTTTTATATTAAGCCGCTCATACCGGCTTTAAGCCAGATGAACGCTTTTTACATAATGTTTCTGGACCGCAAAAATCTCAAGCTCTTCCGGGCCAATCCCTTCGGATACAAGGAGGTGGAACTGAAGAATGTAGTAACAAATATGGATGATGCACTGCAGCTCGATGAAAGCGAGCAGAATAAGTTCCGCGACTCTGAAGGAGGCCTGCACCGGGCGTCCCTGTATTTTGGACCGGGCAACGGCACCGATGATGCAAAAAAGGATAAGGACATTCTGAGGTTTTTCCAGATGGCAGATAAGGGAATTTTTAATGCTGTAAAGGGGGAAAACCTTCCCATGGTTCTTTCGGGAGTTGAGTATCTGCTGCCTATTTTTAAGTCGGCAAGCTCATATCCGAATATTGCAGATGAGGGAGTTGCAGGCGGGACCTGGGAGCCCGGTATGAACGAAATACACAGGCATGCACTTGAAATAATGCGGCCATACATAGAAAAGAAAGAAAAAGATGCCCTTTCAAAATATTATCAGTATTCCGCAGGCGAGCAGTCGAGTGATGATATAGGCCAGATACTTCAGGCAGCCTTTTCCAACCGTGTCGATTCCCTTTTTGTCAATACGGGCGAACAGGTCCCGGGCACATTTAATCCGGATACTTATGAAGTCAATTTAGCAGGAAAGTCTGAAGAGGGAGAGGACCTTGTGGAGCTTGCCGTAGTTCAGACGCTTCTGCACGGCGGCAATGTTTATCAGCTTCCCTATGAGAAGATGCCCGATGGCAAGCCTTTAGCAGCCGTTTTTAGGTATTGATTTGTATGTACAAAGATGGGTAATCTATATTGATGGTAATATCTAAACAATAGATTTCGTTTGTGCTATTAAGGTAGAATTAATGGGAGGGAAAAATGGTTAGGAAATATGCGGCTCTTTTAGTGTTGATCATGGTCCTTTTCGCTGCGCCTCAGATAAAGGCTCAGGGAATAGGCATAGGGCCCCAGCTGGGATGGCAGAAATCAAGCAGTGCCGATAATGGTTCACTTATGTACGGCGCTGCATTAAGACTGAAACTATCACCTGCAATTGGAATAGAAGGCTCGGTTAATTACAGGCAGGAAAAATATGCAAACGGCGGACTTACGGTCAGAAGCTGGCCTGTAATGGTTACAGGGCTCCTCTATCCCATCCCCTTTGTCTACGGGGCAATCGGTGTAGGCTGGTACAACACAACTTTCGACTACTCGCAGGATCTCACGCTGAAAAATCTTGCCAATAATACGCAGCAGAATTTCGGCTGGCATCTTGGAGCCGGACTTGAAGTGCCTCTTGGAGAGGCTGCATGGCTTACAGGCGACATACGTTATATTTTTCTGAATTATGATTTCGGGCAGCTTGCCACACAGGCCAGCACCGGGAGTCTCAACAGTAAGTTCTATGTCATTACCATAGGGCTCCTATTCGGATTCCATAATAAGTAAACATAAAGTTAATCATGGCCCTGAAGATTCACAAAAAGGAAAATCCCCTGAATCTCCGGGGCCAAAATTCAGGTGCGGTTTCAATTGACATCAAATGATCTTAAGGGTAAAACGGCTCTTGTAACAGGAAGCAGCAGGGGCATTGGAAAGGCAATTGCGCTGGGGCTTTCTAAGGCAGGGGCAGACATAGCAATCCATTATAATTCCCGCAAAGAGGAAGCTGAAAAAGCGGCATCCCAGATCAGGGAGATGGGCAGGCATTCTGAAGTTTACAGGGCAGACATGTCGCAATCAGCCTCAATAAATGAAATGATTAAGAAAGTGTTGAATGATTTCGGAGCTGTGGATATTCTTATCAACAATGCCGGCATAGCGCAGAAGATTCCGCCTCAGGATATAACAGAAGATGACTGGGACAGGATGCTGGACGTTAATCTCAAATCGGCTTTTCTTTTAATGCAGGCACTGGTACCCGGAATGCAGGAAAAAGGGTGGGGACGCATAGTAAACATTTCTTCCGTAGCGGCGCAGACCGGCGGCCTAGTAGGTCCCCACTATGCAGCTTCAAAGGCGGGCCTTATAGGGCTCACACATTTCTTTGCGAGGCATCTTGTAAAAGACGGTATAACAGTTAACGCAGTTGCCCCGGCCTTAATTGAGACAGACATGGTTAAAGAGGATCTGAAAGCGAAGCCTGCGATTATACCAATGGGACGTTACGGCAAGGTGGATGAAACCGCGTCCATTGTCCTAATGCTCATCTTTAACGGCTACATTACTGGTCAGACAATTAACCCGAACGGCGGGCTTTACATGAGCAGCTGACAAATTTACAAACACTTTAATTTTGAGCACAGAACAATATGGGTATAAAAGACAGGCTGGTTTCAAGGGGAGCTGAAAAAGTTGTTAACACTCTTTTTGAGGATATGGGGAAAGTTTCAGGGCTTTCCATAGATTCCAGGAACAAGGCCATGAAGCTAAATCTGG
>JBLNAZ010000125.1:0-40400 GCA_050259615.1 Syntrophomonadaceae bacterium
GGCAGCTGGTTTATAATGCGGTTTACCCTCTGAACCACGTCCACAAGTCCAACGTCGAGGTTGGCATCCCAGTTAAAATTAATTCTTACCTGAGAGATACCTTCTTTAGTGGATGACTGCACGTAATCGACGTCGCTCACAGAGCTCACATTTCTTTCAACAATTGTTGTTACTGTCTGCTCCATATCTAATGGGCCGGCGCCGGGATAAAAAGTAACCGTAGTTACAACAGGTATTGTAATATTCGGCAGAAGGTCCACCGGGAGCTGCGAAAATGAGACAACTCCGAATACGAGAATGATACAGGCAAAGAGGAATGTTGATATTGGGTACCGGAGCGCTAATCTAGTTAACCACATAACTTACTTTCACTTATTTGCTAATTTTACATTTATTCCGTCTTTCAGGAACTGCTGTCCCACTGTTATGATGCTTACAGAATCAGAAAGTCCGGCAGTCACCTCAGTCCGCCCGTTCTGTTCGGCTCCTGTCTGAATGTCTCTTCGTCTGGCCATGCCGTTATCGAAAAGGAATAGGAATGTACCCTTCTCGTCGTGCAATACAGCCTGAGTGGGAGCAGTAAGTGCGTCCGTATGACGGGCAGCTATAATGTTTACATCGGCATACATGCCAGGTTTCAGGGCTCCGTCCTTATTTGGAATTACAATTTCAATTGCCAGTGTGCGGGTTGTAAGGTCAATTGCCTGGTTGATCCTTGAAATTGATCCTGAGAATGTGCGTCCGGGGAATGCGTCGACTTTTATTACAGTCCTTTTGCCCGCAGCAATTGCCGGGACGTCCTTTTCCAGGATATTGACGGTTATTTTGACGCTGTCGTTATCCATAATAGTATAAAGCGTTGAGCTGCCAGGCTGTACAAGTGCTCCCCGGTCAAGAAATTTTTTAGTTATATAGCCGCTGAAAGGTGCAGTTATCTTTGCGTAGCTGAGCCTTGTCTGAGCCGTGGCAAAGTTGGCATTAGAGACTTTAAGTGAGGCCTCGGCGTTATCGAGTTCCTGTCTGGCAATGAGGTTCTGCTCAAAGAGCTCCCTGGTGCGGTTGAAATTTATCTTGTTGTTGTTGTAAGTGGCAAGTGCCTGTTCGTACTGCTGGAAAAGTTCAGTTGAATCTATTATAGCAATAACCTGATTGCGCCTGACAAAAGAGCCGATATCCACGTACATCCGTTCAATATTACCGCTTACCTTTGAGAAAATGTTTGCCTGCTGTACAGCACCAATGTCACCCGTATATCTGAGTGTATATGTGACGTCCTGCCTTACAGGCCGTTCAATCTTAATCAGGGGTGCCATTTGCCTTGGAGACTGGGGAGCCTGCTGCTGCCGGCCGGCAAAGATCCTGAACCCTATAAATATTATTATCACGGCGGCGGCCGCAATAATAATCCATTTAGTCCTTGTATGCATAAAGTTCACGTTGAAAGTGTTTAATACCGTAAATGGAAAAGCCTAAGGCGGAGGAAATAGTATCCCGACCATTAGTCCATCTCTATAATATCAAATCAAACAGGATACAAAAAAAAGGTATTCTTTTTTTCTGCCCGCAAGTCACCGTATAAGGGAACAATTACGGATTTCAACTGGTGAAACAAAGATTCTAAGGAGTTTGGGCCACTATAATTGCTATGCACTATCAGGGATTTTAGCCGGAGATATATTGCAAAAGAATAAAACAGATAGAGAAAAGAGGAATTAACTAAGCCCATACTTAAAGCAGGGCTTAGTAACAGGAAGGTTAAATTTATATACAAACAGTAAAACTGAATCTTTACTGGGTAACACCTTTCCATAAAATCGCATCTATATCCTGCAAGTCTTCTGTGGAATAGGCAAGGCGGTAAACTTCTGATCCGATCGTATCGTAAAAAATGAACTTTTTCTGGTGCGGGAAGGTCTTGTCGAAATAGTTCTGATAGTAGCTAAGCTTTGAACCCTCTGCATAAAGCCATATCTCTGCTGATTTTATTCTTGTCCCGCTGCTTAAAACCTCGTCGGTCCAGTTATAGTGTTGAACATCCACAGGCTTTCCGAACTGCAGGTAAATTCTTTTCATGTCGGAACGTCCCCAGCCCCTGCGGTCCGGAAAATGTTCATTTGCATAGGCAAGTCTCTTTTCATATTCGTCTTTGAACTCATTTTCGGGAGTTTCGGGTGTAGGGTCATTATTTTTCCAGAACTCTTCAACATAATTCTTCAGCTCTTCATCCGTCCATGTCTTTGCCAATTGCTTATATTCAATGTCGGTCATAATGGGGTACATATCATCGAGCGTCTTCTGACGGAAATCCAGCGGTCTGTGCATAAGAAAATTATTACTGCCGCAACCGCAGATTCCAGCCAGGAGTAAAAGGGCAAAACTAATTCTGTAGAGCATAACTGAATTTCTCCCAAATTTAATTGCAAAAAGAAGTATCAAAAGTGCATGACAAAAATATAAAAAGTACCCCAATTATGACAGAAGGAAAAAATATTTGATTAAAATTGTCCGGTGACCTTTTAGGATATTGAAACATCGCGGATTTTTATCTAAGTTTCTTTTCACACAAAACAAGAATTAAATGCAAGAAAAAGACTTATTTAACGCAGAGGGCGGCAATAATATTGTATTCGGGAAGGAATTCTACCTGCACGAAAACTTTTCAGGCAGGGAGTTTGCAAATTCGGAACTGAAGGATACGGAATTTACCGACTGCACATTCGATAAAATGAACTTCGAGAAAACCAGACTTAAATACGTAAGATTTGAGAACTGTACGTTTAATAAAAGCAACTTAAGTCTCGTTAGAATTAACGGAAGCAGGTTTATTGACTGCAAATTTACGGACTGCAAAATGATAGGCATTAACTGGCAGGAAGCCGAAGCGCCAATTGAGATAATAATGGATAAATGCAAACTGGACTATTCAATTTTCTACGGACTTGATCTAAGAAGAATTGAAATAACCGAGTCCTTTGCAAAGGAAGTGAATTTTGAGAATGCGGATTTAAGCAAGGGGAAGTTTAACGGAACAGATTTCTCTTCAAGCAAATTTAAGAATACGAACCTTTCATTTTCTGACCTGAGGGAAGCCACAAATTACGATATTAATCCTGAGTTCAATAAAATTAAAAAAGCTAAGTTCAGCATGCCCGAAGCAATGACTCTTCTCCAGTGCTTTGATATTGAAATAAGTTAGAGGGTTTCATAAAACAAAGGCTCTGAAAGCATTAACTTTCAGAGCCAAAAAAAGCAGACAGTCACCTAAGGAATTCCAGTTCGTCCTGTTCGGAAAGCGGGATCCAGTCGTAATTTTTGCGTGCGGTCTTTCTTACATAAGGTTTAAATCCGAAATTTTGCCCATCTGGTCCCTCAGTCAAATATCCTATTGTGCCCTGGTAATCAGCAGCTCCTTCCACAACAATGAGCTGTACCGGTTTATTTAAGTCAGTTTTACTGAGGTATTTTACTAACATATGCACCTTTCCTATTGTTTATGAACATTAATAGTTTAATAAAACTCAAAGTGCGGTTCAACTCCAAATGCTTTCTCTGCCGGGGGGGACTTTCTTTATAAAAAATTACGCCTGCGGCCTTTACAATATAATGTAATTGTTATAGCTTTGTTCTATTAACAATTAATTCTTTTGACTATGAAACAGTTTTTTAAATTTATGTTTGCCTCGATGCTGGGGACGCTCCTGGTTATTCTTATTGCGGGGGTCCTGTTCTTCTCTTTTATTGCCATTCTCATCTCGGGATTTCAGAAGGAGAAAACAGAAACCATACCATCGCATTCAGTGCTTGTGGTTAAGCTCGATTATGCGGTTGGGGAAAGGACCTCGCCAAATCCATTCTCGGGATTTTCTTTCAGCTCTTTTCAGGTCAGCAGAAAGCCCGGGCTCAATGAAATAATAAAAAATATTCATAAGGCCAAAGGGGACTCTGATATCGAAGGCATATATCTCGATCTTAATGACTTTATGCCGGGGGGAATGGCTACTATTGAAGCCATCCGAAGGGAACTAACCGATTTCAAAAAATCAGGAAAGTTTATTATTGCCTTCGGAGATAATATTTCCCAGGGAGCTTATTACCTGGGTTCAGCTGCCGATATGGTTTATCTGAATCCCGCCGGGAGTCTCGACTTTAAGGGGCTGAGCGCGGAGATGTACTTTTTCAAGAAGACACTGGACAAACTGGAAATAGAGGCTCAGGTATTCCAGTACGGGAAATTCAAAAGCGCAACAGAACCTTTCCGGCTGGATAAAATGAGCAATGAAAACCGCACACAGATGTCAGCTCTTCTAGGATCTGTTTATAATAATATGCTGAAGAATATTGAGGCTTCCAGGCATATTTCATTTGATGAGCTGAATAAGGCCGCAGACAATCTTTTAATACAGACTCCTGAAGACGCGAGGAAATACAGGTTTGTTGATTCTCTTGCCTACTACGATCAGGTCTATGAGGTGCTGCGCTCGAAGACGCATGCGCCTAAAAAAGAAAAAGTGAGCCTCGTTTCACTGGATGAGTATACGGATGTTTCTTCCGGAAGCAGCGGTTCTTCAAGAAACCGAATAGCCGTCATTTATGCAAACGGAGAAATATTGAATGGCGAGGGAAGCGAAAAGGTAATCGGAAGTAAAAACATTTCGGAAGCTATCAGGCAGGCCCGCAACGATGATAATGTAAAAGCAATTGTCATGAGGGTTAACTCCCCGGGCGGCGACGCCCTTATTGCCGACGAAATCTGGAGGGAGGTATCCATTACACACGGCAAAAAACCCTTTATAATTTCGATGGGAAATTATGCTGCCTCCGGCGGATATTATATTTCCTGCGCGGCCGATACTATAGTAGCAGAACCTACAACCATTACCGGTTCAATCGGTGTTTTCGGCATCATTCCCAATTTCGAGGGTTTCCTGAAAAATAAGCTGGGCATTACTTCAGACAGGGTTAAGACAGGTAAGTTTTCGGACCTGGGTACAACGAGCAGGCCTTTTAATGTTGAGGAAAGGACTATTATACAAAGGCAGATAGACAGGATTTACGAAATGTTTGTTAATAAAGTTGCCAAAGGAAGAAAGAAAACATTTGCCCAGATAAATGATGTGGCACAGGGGCACGTATGGACGGGGCTGCAGGCTAAGGAGTTAGGCCTCGTTGATGTAATTGGCGGGCTTAATGATGCCATAAGAATTGCGGCTGAGAAGGCAAAAATTAAAAATTATTATATTAGCGAATTTCCAAGACAGAAAGGGTTTGTCAAATCCCTGGTTGAGGATTTTTCGGCCGATACTGAAGAATCCATTGTAAAAAACAGATTAGGTGAGGGCTACAGGTTTTACAGTGAATTTCAGAATGTTAAAAACATGAAAGGAATTCAGACCCGCCTGCCATTTGTTTTGAGCGTTTATTAAAAGTATCTATATTTATATAGTGGACTTTCAAAGTTCAGTTTTTCTTTGTATTTGGAATTTAATTAACTAATTGATAGGATAAATAAATGAAATTAATAACTATTCTTACATTAATATTTGTAATCACTATGGCAACAGTGGCACAGAACCTAGAAAGAAAAGATGTCCCGCTAAAATACCAGTGGAATCTCTCTGACCTATACAGTTCTCTGGATCAGTGGAAGCAGGATAAAGCCGACATTTCAAAAGGCATAGACGAAATTGCGGGCTATAAAGGCCGCTTGGGCGAGAACGCCCAGACTTTCTATAAAGCGGTATCACTTTATTTTAATGTGCTTAAAAAATATTTTAAGTATTCCGATTACGCCCAGCGTCTCAGCGACGAAAATCTTAAAATAGCAAAGAATCAGGCCCTTAGTCAGGAAGCATCTGCTCTCGGGACGCAGTTTTCAGAGAAGACATCATTTATAAGCCCGGAAATATTGAATATTGATTCCAATAAACTCAAGAATTTCTTTAAGGAAGAAAAGAAGCTTTCGGAATACCGCATGTTTGTGGATAATATTGAACGCTTAAAGAGCCATACTCTTTCAGAAGCTGAAGAAAAAATACTTGCAAGCTTCCAGCTCCCGGGTGAAACACCCAGTATTGTTTATAATATTTTCAACAATGCTGAAATGCCGAATGCAAAAGTTACATTGTCAAACAACGAAACAGTGGATCTTTCGGCCCCGGCATTTACAAAATACCGTACTGTGGAAAACAGGGCCGACAGGCAGAAGGTTTTCAGCACCTTCTTTACTGAATACTCGAAGTTTCAGAATACAATTGGCGCAAACCTGGCCGGTAAAGTAAAAAATGACTATGTTTATGCCAAAGACAGGAAATACGCCAGTACGCTGGAATACGGTCTTAGCGGTCCGAATATTCCCGTCTCGGTTTATGAGAACCTCATCAATCAGATACACAAAAATCTGCCTACACTTTACAGGTTCCTGGATCTGAAAAAGAGGATGCTGAACCTGGATACATTGCACTACTACGATCTGTACACCCCGATTGTAAAGGAAGTTAAAATGCCTTTTACAATTGAGGAAGGGCAGAAGGTAATTAAGGAGGCCTTAAAGCCTATGGGCGATGAATACCTGCAGACACTGCAGAAGGCTTTCGACAACAGATGGATAGATTATATGCCCACAGCGGGCAAAATGTCGGGTGCATATTCCTCAGGCGCCTCGTACGATGAACATCCATTTATTCTGACCAACTGGACGGGAGATTACGAATCCGTTTCGACTCTGGCCCATGAGCTGGGGCATACGATGCACAGTTATTTCTCAAACAAAAACCAGCCTTTTTCGAATTCGAACTATGAAACATTCGTAGCCGAAATTGCTTCCACATTTAATGAAAACCTTCTGAACAATTATATGGTCAGCCACGCTAAGACAAAGGAGGAAAAGCTGTATCTTTTAGGCAGCTACCTTGAGCTCTTAAGGACAACAATATTCAGGCAGACGCAGTTTGCTGAATTTGAGTGGGAGATTCATAAGGCAGTAGAAAGCGGACAGTCGCTTACAGGCGAAGTGATGAGCGAAATTTACTATAAGCTGGTCAAGCAGTACTATGGCAACGATGAAGGCAAGTGCATAGTTGACCCGTACATTGCTTACGAATGGGCGTACATACCTCATTTTATCAATTACACTTACTATGTATTCCAGTATTCAACATCACTTATTTACTCAACCGCCCTTGCCCAGAAAGTTATAACAGAAGGGAAACCTGAAGTGGACAAGTACTACAACATACTTAAGGGCGGAAGCTCGGATTATCCGATCGAGCTGATTAAAAAGGCGGGTATTGATCCCTTGTCATCACAGCCGTTTGAACTGGCCATGAAAAGGATGAACGACGTAATGGATCAGATTGAAACCATCTTAAAGCAGAAATAAAATTATAGAACGGAACTGCAAAGCCTTCAGGACCTAAATTCTGAAGGCTTTTCTTTTTTCTTGTCAGTTACCACAGTGCTGGAAGCTGGAACCCGCCCGGGGCGGAATGTTTATAATTACAGTTTTAATTTTTATATTTAATTGAGCTTCTTTTATATCTAATATTCATGAATTTGAGGGAGAAATGGAGTTTAAGAATTATTACGAGATACTGGGTGTAGAAAAAAAGGCAACTAACGAAGAAATTAAAAAGGCTTACAGAAAACTGGCAAAGCAGTACCATCCCGATAAAAACCCCGGTAATAAGGCCGCCGAGGAAAAGTTTAAGGAGATTACCGAGGCAAATGAGGTTCTCAGTAACGCTGAAAAAAGACAGAAATACGATAACCTTTCAAGCAACTACAATGCCTACCAGCGTACAGGCGGCGGAAATGCCGACGACTGGTTCAGAAATTTTGCTTCCAGCCAGCAGGGAAGAGAATATCAGCAAACGGGAGATTTTGACGATATCTTCAGTAACCTTGGCGGCGGCGGCTTTTCGGATTTCTTCCAGGCGTTTATGGGCGGCGGCGGAGCAGGCGGTTTTACGTCGGCTAAAAGGGGCGCCAGGGGGCGGAGCAGCCGTAAGGGAAGCGACTATGAAGCATCCATGAATATTACGCTCGAAGAAGTTTTCAACGGTTCGGAAAGGCAGTTTACAGTTGACGGCAGAACAATACGCATAAAAATTACACCGGGAATGAAAAATGGTCAAAAGCTCCGCCTGAAAAATCAAGGTGCACAGGGCCCGGGCGGCGGAGAAAAGGGCGATCTTTATCTTACACTTCACGTCCAGAAACATTCCGTTTTTGATCGCGATGGCGATGACCTTAAAATGACCGCAAAAGTTGACCTCTACACCGTTGTTCTGGGGGGCAAAAAGTCCATAAGGACAATTGACGGCAAAGTTGTAAATGTTTCCATTCCTGCCGGAAGTGAACCTGGTACCACTTTAAGGCTTAAGGGTCTTGGAATGCGGAAATATGAAAATCCGTCTGAACGCGGCGATCTTCTTGTAAAGATCGACTTAAGCATTCCAAAGAACCTGTCGGAAGAAGAAAGGAATTTATTTACAAAATTAGCCGGGCTGAGAAAATAGCCTGCCGGAATTCTTTGACGTCATAGGCTGTGACTATAGTCATTATGGCTAGGCCTCATATTGACAATCTTTGCATTTAAGACTATATAATAGAAGGGACGATTTCAGAAAAAAATCTGCCGCTTAATTCATTCCTTTTATTTATTGAGGGGGTTTGTTCATTACTTTTTGAAATGCAAATAATGCTTTTCTAGGCAATCGTTTTCATTTTAAGGCTTTGCGGTAATCGGCGATTCACACAATTCAAGATATTGACAGGCTGACAAGGTAAGGATGTAATGAAAAAAATTCTACTGATTGAAAGCGACGCCAGCTATTGTAATTATATCCGCGAACTTCTGGAAGATTTCGGTTATAAAGCTGTTATTGCGGAAAATGGCAAAGAAGGGATTAAAATTGCCAGACTTGTTGTGCCCGACCTAATAATCTGCAGTGCTGAACTTTCTGAGCCGGATGGGTATTGGGTTTTTGAGGAACTGAACCGTTATTCCGAGACTGCAGCAATCCCATTTATATTTTTTGCATCCGGAAAGTCCGGCATGGATGAGTTCCGGCGTGCAATGGATCTTGGAGTTGACGATTTCCTCATCAAGCCTGTGCGCTCCGGGCACCTTCTGAAGGTCATTGAAACCAGGCTTAAGAAGGTGGACCGGATACTTGAGAAACAGGAAAATTCCACAAAGAAAAGTAATAATAAAACCAGTTCTTCCAAAAAACTTGCCAATGATGACCGCCTGTTCCTGATGGTAGGGAATCACCCTGAAATTCTGAAAATAAGCAATATCGTTTTTATAACCGCAGCTGAAGAATACAGCAATGTTTATACAACGGGTGCCAAGCATCTGCTTGTACAGAAGCTGTTAAAGGAGTGGGAAAAGGTTCTGCCTTCTAAAATTTTCCTGAGGATTCACCGTTCCACAATTATAAATCTGGATTATGTAAAAAAGGTGGAAAAGTGGTTTAATCATTCCTTCCGCGTCTACCTTGAAGACGTAAATGAACCCTTCATTATCAGCAGAAGATACAGTACCAGATTAAGAGCCTTGCTGAACACCTCCAAGTGGTAGAGGTGCAAATCTGCCGGGCCCGGAAGCATTCCGCTTTTTGAAACATACAGCCGATAACCTCTTACTGTTGAAAAGTAACCTTTTACTTAGAAAAGTAGCCGCTTGTATATTTGAATGGCTTTCAGCACCATTATTTATTATAATTAGACATATATTTTGTACCTCAAAATTTGAATTCTTGAAAGTTCAGGCTTCCCGGATCCGATGATTATACTTTGTTATTGATTTAATAAATATTTTATGTGGATCAGTTATGAATAACAGAAGGCAAGAAATTTCTGGACTGAATTTGAAGACTACTACTTTTGTTGACATCCTTAAGCATCATGCAGCACATTCCGGTGAGACTACAATATTTACTTTCCTTTCTGAAGGTGATAACGGTAAAGAATGTATTACATACGCCGAACTGGACAGGAAGGCCAGGCAGATAGCCGCTTATCTGCAATCACAAAATATGAAAGGCAAAAGAGCCCTGCTTTTATATCCGCCGGGTCTGCAGTATATAGCCGGCTTTTTTGGATGTCTGTATGCCGGGGTCATAGCCGTTCCGGCATATCCTCCAAGTCCGTCTGCCCTGGAACGCTCCTTGCCGAGACTGGAAATAATTTCAAAAGATGCAGAGGCGGCCTTAGTTTTAACAACTGAAAAAATTAAGTCTCTAATGCAGGTGTACTTTGGCCGGCAGGTGCAGAATACATCTGCCAGCAAAGCTGTAAAAAGATGGAATGAATCTTCAGCAGCCGACGAGATAAATAACCTGACCTGGATTGCCACCGATTCAAAGGAATTAACAGAATATGAGGATTATAAGGAAATTCATATTGCCGCGGGGGAAACAGCATTTCTTCAGTACACGTCTGGTTCTACAGGCTCCCCAAAAGGTGTCGTTGTCAGTCACAGCAATCTTATTCACAACTCCTCCTTAATAAAGAATGCTTTCAGAATAAGGTCCGGAGAAATTGAGGTTGTACTCTGGCTTCCGTTCTACCATGATATGGGACTGATTGGCGGAGTTCTGCAGCCTGTATTTTCAGGAGTTCATACAAATCTGATATCACCTATTTCTTTCCTCAGCTGGCCTCTGAAGTGGCTGCAAATCATTTCTTCGATTAAAGACAAACCGGTAATCAGCGGCGGACCTAATTTTGCATTCGAACTGTGTTTAAGGAAATTATCGCCTGAACAGATTGATAGCCTCGACCTCAGGAGATGGAATATTGCATTTACTGCTGCCGAA
Organism: Syntrophomonadaceae bacterium; assembly: GCA_050259615.1. Lineage (GTDB taxonomy): Bacteria > Bacteroidota > Ignavibacteria > Ignavibacteriales > SURF-24 > JAAXKN01. The sequence continues at coordinate 10,824 of JBLNAZ010000125.1, forward strand.
CCCATCCGGGCACAGACAATTGAGAATTTCTCAAAAGCCTTTGAACCGGCAGGATTCAGGAAAGAGGCTTTCTTTCCGTGTTATGGAATGGCAGAGACAACTTTGCTGGTAACAGGAAAAAGTTACACTGAAGCTCCTGTAATCGAGACTTTTGACAAAAAATCCCTTCACGGGAAAACACCTGATAAAAACCCGGAGGGTGAAGAGTCTGCAGTAAAGCTGGTTGGATGCGGCAAAGCTGTTGGAGATTTGGATTTAATTATTGTAGATCCTGATACCCGAAGCGAGTGTGCAAATGGAGAAATTGGTGAGATTTGGATAAAGGGAGCGAGTATAGCAAACGGATACTGGAAGAAAAAGGATGAAACCCGGAATACTTTTCATGCGTTCACGTCAGATAAAAAGCAAGGGCCATACTTAAGATCGGGAGACCTGGGATTTCTGGATAAAAACAATGAGCTCTTTGTAACAGGAAGGCTAAAAGATCTTATCATAATAAGAGGCCGGAATTACTATCCGCAGGATATAGAACAAACCGTTGAAAATACACATCCTGCTTTGAGGTCCTCCTGCGTAGCGGCATTTTCTATAGAAGAGGGAACAGAGGAACGCCTGGTAGTTGTACAGGAAATTTCAACAGGTCAGCACGATCTGGATTCAATAATTGAAAAAATAAGGGGAGCAGTAAACGAGGAACACGAAATACTGACCTACTCAATTGTTCTAATAAAGCCAAAGACAATTTCAAAAACCTCGAGCGGGAAAATTCAAAGGCAGGCAATCAGGAACCAATATTTATCCAATTCGCTGAACATCATTAAAGAAAGTAAACTTTCTTGCAAGCCCGGCAGAGATGAGTCTTATAAACAGGAAGAGGCTTTGGACCTCGCGGTAAATATTATAGATAATCCTGATATAAACAATATCGGCAGGTGGCTGATAAATGCCCTATCCTCAATCCTGAAAATAGAGCTGCAGAATATTCCGCCGGGCAGGTCAATTTCAAGTTTTGGCCTGGACTCACTGATGATGGTGGAATTGAAAAATGATATTGAAGCAAAACTTGGAATTAATATTTCCATATCCGAGTTTTTCCAGAATTCCACTTTTTCAATGCTGTCGTATAAAATATTTGAACAGATGGCAAGCGGGACTAATAAAGTTAATCATGTTATACCGGTAATGGAAAAGCGGGAAGAAAGCATATTATCTTATGGCCAGAAATCGCTCTGGTTTATGCAGCAGCTGGAGCCCGGGAATGCCGCATACAATATCTTCTTTGCAGCCCGTATCCAATCTGAACTTGATGCTAATGCACTCAAAAAATCCCTGGATATTATTGCAGAAAGACATGCATCACTCAGAACAATATATTTGAATAATAATAACGAGCCTTTGCAGAAAATTCAGGCCAGCAGCAGGAACTATTTTTCTGAAATAGACGCAAAAAAATGGAAGGAAAACGAACTCAAAGAAAGAATCATAAAAGAAGCCCACACTCCATTTGACCTGAGCAAGGGGCCATTATTCAAGGCATGTCTTTTTGAAACTTCGGAGAGTGAACACATTCTGTTTCTGAATTTTCATCATATAGCAGTAGATTTATGGTCAATTGTCCTTATTCTGTCTGAACTCCGGATACTGTATCCTGCAATAAAAAAGGGAGAGAAACCTGAACTGCAGCACATTGGCCTTCAATATACCGATTTTGCAAACTGGCAAAAAAAGTATCTGGAAAGTCCTGAAGGAAAACAAAGCCTTGAGTACTGGAGGCATCAGCTTTCAGGAGAGCTGCCAGTAGTAAATCTTCCACTTGATAAAACCAGGCCGGCAGTCAAGACCTACAATGGGGCCATATTTTCATTTCAGATAAATAATAAGATTACAAACCGATTAAAGGCAATTGTGCGGGATGAAAACTCAACATTATATATTGTATTGCTGGCGGCTTTTAATATACTCCTGTCCAAGTACACTAACCAGGATGAAATAGTTGTAGGATCTCCTGCTGCCGGAAGGAACCATCCGGAGCTGGAAAATATAGTGGGTTATTTTGTAAACTCAATGGTGGTTAAAAGCCGGGTAATTGAATCGCTTTCATTCAGAGAGTATCTGTTAAATTTAAGGAAGATTGTGCTGGAAGCTCTGGACCATCAGGATTACCCGTTCTCATTACTCGTCGAAAAAATGCAGCATTACCGCGGCGCCAGCCGTTCACCTTTTTTTGATGTAATGTTTGTTCTGGAAAGGCCCCACCTTTTGAAGGAACTTGGACTGGCAGGATTCATATTGTCGGATTCCGGAGCGAAAATAAATATTGGCGGACTAAAAATGGAATCCTACCATATTGAGCAAAACGTTGCCCAATTTGACTTAACGTTAAGTATTGTGGAAAAAGCAGATTCACTCTCAGCATCTTTTCAGTTCAATACAGACCTGTTTGAGAAAAGTACAATCAGGCAAATGGCAGAACATTTCTGTAATCTTTTAACAGAAATATCTGAAAACCCGGGGCAGGGAATAAGTGAGTTGTCCTTAATATCCCAACAGGAAAGAAATGTGCTTGCAAATTCATGGAATTCGACGGGTAATAATTTTCAAAATCAATTACTAATCCATGAATTGTTTGAAGAACGGGTAAAAGAAAACCCGCAGTCTGCTGCCGTTATATCCAATGGAGGTGAAGTAACTTACAGTCATCTGAATTATCTGGCAGAGAAGGTAAGACATCAGCTTGAAATGAAGAATTTACCTGCTGAAGCTCCCGTAGGTATTTACAGCAGAAGATCAATAGAAATGATTGCAGGTATAATAGGAATATTTAAGGCCGGCTGCACATACATTCCGCTGGACCCTGAATACCCTGATGAACGGATAAATTATATGATAGAAGATTCCGGCATACGGGTAGTTTTGACGCAGGGAAAGTTTGCCGGAGGCATTGCTGAAAAGAATGTTGATACAATCATCCTGAATGATGCGACAGATAAAGAGTTCACAGAAAGTAATAACAAAGAAGCCAATAACAAAAGATCGATTGAACCGGAAAATACTGCATATATAATATATACTTCCGGTTCTACAGGGAAACCAAAAGGCGTTATGGTTTCACACCAGGCTCTTGGCAACCATTGCAAACAGATTAAAGATTACTACAAAATAACTGAAAAAGACCGTGTACTGCAGTTTTCTTCCATGAATTTCGATGCCTCTCTGGAGCAAATATTTACAACATTGATTTCAGGAGCTGCACTTATACTCAGAGACGAGGAGCTATGGAATCCGGATGTGTTTTTGGAAAAATTAAACTCCCACAAAATGTCAGTTATAAATCTGCCCCCCTCATATTGGGAACAGCTCGTAAATGAATGGAGCAGATGTGAACATCTGAACCTCGAAAATCTGCGGCTTATAATAATAGGAGGAGATGTCATTTATTTTAGTACAACAAAGAAATGGTTTAACTTAAATACCGGCGCAATAAGACTGATTAATGCCTATGGGCCCACAGAGACTACAATTACCTCAGTTACAGGTGAAATTAAACGTGAAGTTATCCAGGGCAGTGAGAGAAGCATACCTATCGGGAAACCTCAGGCAAACCGCAGTTTGTATATTCTGGATTCAAAGGGGAATTTAGCTCCCAAGGGTGTAATTGGAGAGCTTCATATTGGCGGAAATTGTCTTGCCAGGGGCTACACCGGCAAACCTGATTTGACTGCCGAAAAATTCATGCCGGATCCTTTTAGCAAAACCGAGGGGAAGCGGTTATACAAAACCGGGGATCTGGCAAGATACCTTAGCGACGGCAGCATAGAATTTATTGGCAGGGTAGATCATCAGGTTAAAATCCGCGGATTCAGAGTTGAGCTTGGCGAAATTGAAACTGTCCTGCGCATGCATCCTTCGGTAAAAGAGGCTGCTGCTGTGCTGAATGAAGATGGCGGCGATAAGAATATTATTGTTTATTTCGTGCCAGGTAAAACATATGATATAAATGAGCTGAAAAATCATCTGAGGCAGCAATTGCCAGACTTTCTTATCCCTTCATATTTTGTAAAAATGGGGATGCTTCCAATGACGCCGGCTGGCAAGATAGACAGAGCAGCCTTGGCTGCTATGAAAAAAGATCTGGTTAGTCCCGGAGAATCATACGTGCCCCCTCAAACACCCCTTGAGAAGAACATTTCGGGCATATTGGCCGAAGTACTAAAAGTGGGTACTGTAGGTTTATACGATAATTTCTTTGAGCTGGGCGGGCATTCATTGCTGGCAGTTAAAACTTTATCCCGGATAAATGAATACTACAGGACTCAACTGACAGTAAAGCAGATGTTTGAGCAGCCTACAGTTGCCGGACTGGCAAGTGCAATTATTAACAGTCAGCTTGAAGCGGATGAAAAAGAGTTAAATAAAATGCTGACGGAAATTGAACATCTCTCTGATGATGAAGTTAGAAAGCTGCTGGGTGATGAAAAAAGAAAGCCATAGGAAGGAGTGCATTATCAGGCAGGATAAGATTCAATGAGTTTATTTTTCGGAATATTAATAATGAACAGATACGATGGATAATATAAAAGAAAGGATCTCCGGGCTGCCCCCGGAAAAACTGGCTCTTCTTATAAAAAAGTTAAAGAAAAATGAAAGTGATTCTGATGCCAGGATTATTCAAAAAAGAAGTAATTCAAATGAATATCCGATGTCATCGGAACAAAAAGGAATATGGTTCCTTCAACAGCTTAAACCGGACAGCACATTTTATAATATTCCGGCAGCAATAAAGCTGAAAGGTAAGCTGAACATACAGGCTTTACGCCACGCCCTTCAAACAATCATTTTACGGCATGAGGTGCTGCGGGCAAATTTTACATTAAAAAATGATGAACCGCGCCAAATTGTCGGGGCTTTTAATGAATTTACTGTAGAAGTATCGGCCTTAGACAACTCTGATGCATCAGAGCTTCGTAAAAGAATTGATGAAATTATATCGGCTGAAAGAAACAGGAAATTCAATTTAGCCGAGGATTATCTGATCCGGGCAAAAATACTTGTAATAGATCAGAATGAACATCTGCTCTTATTAACATTTCATCACATTATTTCCGACGGCTGGTCCATAAGCATTTTTATTAAAGAATTATCAACACTATACCAGTCGTACGCTGAAAATAAAGAACCGGGGCTGGAAGAATTGCCCATTCAGTATTCAGACTACGCGGTGTGGCAGGAAGGTTACCTGCAGAGTCCAAATTATCTAAAGGCACTTTCTTACTGGAAAGAAAAACTAAGTGACATGCCTTTTGAGCTTGGTATACCCCTGGATAAGAAGCGGCCTTCTGCACAGAGTTTTGAAGGTTCACATTATTCATTTTGTGTAAGCCCTGAAGAGGTAAGCAGAATCAGAAAAAGTTCCAGGTCATTTAAGCAGAGCGAGTTTGTTTTTTATCTGACTGCATTTGAGATACTGCTGTCGAGATATTCAAATCAGGGGGAATTTGGCATTGGTATTCCTGTAGCCAACAGGGCCAAACTTCAGACCCAGGAATCTATCGGATTGTTCACGAATACGGTCGTTATAAGGGCGGACCTGACAGGCTCCCCAACTATAACAGATGTACTTCAAAGAACCAAAGACTCTGTCATGGATGCTTTTGAATACCAGGAATGTCCCTTCGAAAAAGTGGTGAATGCAATTCAGCCTGAACATAATGCCAATCTTAGCCCGTTATTCCAGATAATGTTCGATTACAAGAACCGTCCTTTATATTCGCTTGAAATGGCAGGAATGGATATTGAACTTATAGAATTTGAAAGAGGTACCTCAAAATATGATCTCACTCTTTCAATAGAGGAAGGTGAAAAAGATTACAAATGTATTTTTGAATATTCCACGGATCTCTTCCTGGAAGGAACCATTAAAAGGATGGCTGAGAATTTCCTGAAGACCATAGAGGAAATGCTGGAAAACGAAAAAAAATATATCCGGGATATTCAATTAATTACTGAAAAGGAATTAAAGCAGATTCTTTACGAGTGGAACAATACGGAGAACCCTTATCCAAAGGAGGAGACATTCCACCATATGTTTGAGCTTCAGGCGGAGAAGACGCCCGACAGGATAGCTGTGGTTTTTGAAGACATAAAATTAACATTCAGGGAATTAAACATCCGGGCTAACCGTCTGGCTCATATCCTGGTCTCCAAAGGAATAGGTCCCGAGAGGCTTGTCTGCCTTTATATGGGAAGGTCAGTGGATATTATGGTTGGAATATTTGCCATACTAAAGGCCGGGGGGGCATATCTTCCTTTGGATATAAACTCACCGGCTGAGCGGCTGAAAATGATTCTGGAGGATATAAAAGATCCGATAATCCTTACACAAAGCAGTCTGAAAGGGAAGCTGGAGTTTGAGGGTATTGATATACAATGTATAGATGAGCTGCTTTTGGATTCCAGGGGGTTTAATGAATCTAATCCGCTGACAGGAAGCTGCCCGCAAAATCTTGCCTATATCATTTATACTTCCGGATCCACAGGCAGGCCAAAAGGGGCAATGATAACACATCAATCGGTAGTGAACCTTGTTCAGGCGCTTGAGAAAAATATATATGCAAGGGCATTGGATATAAGGTCGGAACGGAAGATTGTTCTGGGCGGTAAAAGCGCAGAAAAATCAGGCGGCAGACCATTAAAACTGATGATGAATTCTTCCTTAATATTTGATGCATCAATTCAGCAGATGATCCTTATCACAAAAGGTCACTCCATTTACATTCTTCCTGATGATGTAAGACGCGACGGTCATGCATTTATGAGCTATATAAGGAAGCATAGAATTGAAGTCCTGGATTGTGTGCCTTCACAATTGACAATGCTTTTGGAAAGCGGGCTTCTTGAAGAAAATAAATATTGTCCTTTTCTTGTTCTTCCCGGCGGGGAGGCTATAAGTGATCACGTATGGAGAGAGCTTTCAAAATCGAATAAGACTGAGTTCTTCAACATGTACGGGCCAACCGAAACAACGGTAGAGGTAACAGCAGCCCACATTAACAATTCAGAAGGCCGGCCAGTTATTGGAAGGCCGTTAGATAATGTAAGGCTTTATATTCTGGACAAAAATTACAGGCCCCAGCCAATAGGAGTAACCGGGGAATTATTCATTGCCGGTGACTGCCTGGGCAGGGGATATCTCAACAGGCCCGAAATAACGGCAGAGAAATTTGTTCCCAATCCGTTTGCAAAAGTTCCCGGTGAAAGAATTTACAGGACAGGCGATCTTGCGCGCTACACCCATTGTGGAGATGTAGAGTATATGGGACGCTGTGACTGTCAGGTAAAGATCAGGGGATTTAGAATTGAATTAGGTGAAATAGAATCGGCAATTAACTCGCTGCCGGGCATAAAGGAATCGCTTGTGATTGTCCGTGAGGAATCAATTAATGATAAAAAAATAGTTGCTTATCTGGTCCCTAAAAATCAAGATGACTGGTCACTTCAGGATATAAAGCAAATGCTGAGGGGAAAACTTCCGGAATATATGATCCCTTCCTATCTGATCAAACTTGAAAAATTTCCTCTGATGCCTTCAGGAAAGATAGATAAAAAAATGCTTCCGGCTCCGCAGCCTGACGACACGGGCTTTACCAATGATTACATTCCTCCTGCAACAGTTCTGGAATGTGAATTGGTCCAGATGTGTGAAAATGTACTTAATATAAAAAGAATCGGGCTGAAGGATAATTTCTTTGAACTTGGCGGGGACTCAATCAGAGCGGCCATATTCATTAACAGGATACAGTCCAAATACAAAGAATATATTCCAGTCAAAGCTGTTTTTGAAAATCCCGCTATTCTGGATTTATCAAGGTATCTGTTAAAAACTTATCCCGGGAAATTTTTAAAAGACGGATCATCTTCACCTGCATCAATAAAAAAGGCATCGCGTGAAGGCAGAATTCCTTTATCATACACGCAGGAACGGATCTGGTTTTTAGAACAGCTGGAACCGGGGAAGCCAATTTACAATTTACCTATAATGTTCAGAATAGAAGGAAAGCTGGATGCGGACCTGCTGGAAGAAAGCTTGAATGAAATTATAAGGCGTCATGAGGTTCTGAGGTTAGCCTTTATCAATAAGGGAGGCAGGGCACAAGTTAAAGCGGCTCCTCAGCTTAAAATTAAATGTAATCTTATGGACCTGAGCAGTCTGCCGAAAGAAAATCAGGATGATATAATAAGAAAAATATCGGAAGAAACAGCAGGGCAAGCCATACCTATAGATCATGCACCGCTCTTTAGAATCTGTCTTTTGGCATTATCCGAAAATATACATCTTATTATTGCCGCTTTTCATCATATAATAATGGATGAATGGTCTTCCAGGTTGATTTTAACTGAATTATCCGAGATCTATGACTCACTTAAATCGGGAAGAGAACCATCCCTCCCGGAATTAAAGATACAGTATGCAGATTATGCAGCATGGCAGAGGGAGTACTTGTCCGGAGAGAATCTGGGCAGGCAGCTTGAATACTGGAAAGGCAAACTTTCGGGCATACCATCTGTACTGGAACTGCCCTTTGACCACCCGAGGCCCCGCATTCAGACTTTCAGGGGGGATTATATCAGCCGTGAACTGGCCTCAGGTGTGGTAAAATCCATTCGTGAATTCAACAGGCACTATGGCGTAACGCTATTTATGACCATGCTCACGGCTTTTGAAGCGCTTCTTAACAGGATGAGCGGCCAGGATGACATAGTAATAGGGACACCGGTAGCAAACAGGAACCATCAGGAAATAGAGCCTCTGATCGGGTTCTTTGTCAATACTCTGGTAATAAGAAGCAGAATAAGAAAAGGAATGACCTTCCTGGAGCTCTTAAAAGATACCATGGAGTCTTCACTTGAGGCATATACATATCAGGACCTCCCGTTTGAAATGCTGGTTGAGGCACTTGAGCCTGAAAGGACACTGAGCTACTCGCCCATATTCCAGGTGATGTTTGCACTGCAGAATATGCCGATAAGCGATTATGAACTTACTCCGGGGCTCAGGATTATTCCAAATGAAATAAAACTGGGAACATCAGAATTCGATCTTACAATGTTTATTTCTGAAAAATCTGATGACAAGCTTTCAATGGCATTTGAATACAACACCGACCTGTTTGAAAAAGAGACCATAGAGAGGCTGTTCGGTCATTATGAAAGGATTATAGAGAGCATGGTCAGGAACCCTGGGCACAGGATCAGCGAGATACCAGTATTAAGCCCGGAAGAAGAAAAGGATATTGCAGAGGATCTGATAAAAAGAAATACAGGCAGTGGCAAGTCCATTGAGAAAGATTCCTTTAGGACGAATAAGATTTCAAATGCACTTCTAAGCAAGCAATCGACAGAAGAAGTCATAAGGAAGTGGAACAGCAGGAGTGAAAAGAAGGATGCCAGGGCTTCAGGGGTAAAACTATTCCACAGGCTCTTTGAAGAACAGGCAGAGAGGACACCTGAAAGTGTGGCCGTGGTATCAGGCAAGGAAAGCCTTACCTACAAGGAACTAAACCTTAGAGCAAACAAACTTGCAAATTACCTGATGAAAAAGGGTGTATCGCAGGATGAGGTCATAGGAGTTCTTTTAGGCAGGGAAGCCGACCTTATCACCTCAATTCTGGCAATCCTGAAGTCAGGCGGGGGGTACCTTCCGCTGGATCCGGTATATCCTAAGGGGAGGATAGAATACATACTAAAGGATGCGGGTGTAAAGCTCCTGGTTTCAGAGGAAGCATTGGTAAAAGAGCTCCAGGAATTGGGCTGTGAAGTCATATGCATAGATCGTGAGCATTCTGAGATTTCAAAAGAAAAGGAAGAGAACCCGGAGATAGTAATATGGCCTGAGAACATAGCATACGTGATCTATACATCGGGATCAACGGGTAAGCCAAAGGGATCCATAGTCCAGCATGAGAGCCTGTATAACTACTACAGGATAATCAGTGAGACTTACTTCCCATACTTCAGCTTTGGAAGGCCCGTAAAGGCTGCGCTGAATACAACAATAATGTTTGATGCATCCATACAGCAGCTCATGTTCCTGCTTTATGCTACAGGCGGCACGCTGTATCTTCCTGAGGAGGAGGTAAGGCGTGACGGAATTGCCCTCACGGAATACTTGATAAACAACAGGATTGACGTTCTGGACTGTGTACCCACTCTGTTGAAAGTCTTTATTTCAAGCGGACTGTTCAACAGGAATAGCTGGAAGCCCTCGCTTGTAATAGCAGGAGGAGAGGCTTTGGATGAGGTTGTATGGAAAGAGCTATCGGGCATTGAAGGCTGCGACTTCTACAACACTTACGGGCCCACCGAATGCACCGTGGATGCGGCAATCTGCAGGATAAAGGAATATCCTGAAGCGCCCACTATCGGAAAGCCGCCTTTAAATGTTGAAATATACATTCTTGACAGTGAGCTGAACCTGGTTTCCATAGGAACACCGGGTGAGCTGTGCATAGGTGGAGTTTCTGTAGGACGGGGTTACCTGAAGAAGGCGGACATGACGGCAGAAAGGTTTATACCGGATGCCTATAGCGGAAAAACAGGCAGGAGGCTCTACAGGACAGGGGACCTGGCGCGCTACAGAATAGACGGAACAGTAGAATTTATAGGCAGAATAGACCAGCAGGTGAAGCTAAGGGGCTTCAGAATAGAACTGGGTGAAATAGAACAGGTCTTCCTGCAGCATGAGAAGGTAAAAGAAGCCGTTGTAGTAGTAAAGGAAAGAAATAACAGCAGGTTCCTTTCGGCATACATTACATTAAGAGAAACCCTGGATGAAAACAGATCTCCCGGTGCAGGCAAATCTGAAACAAAGGCAGAAGATTTCAGGCAGCTTCTTAAAACCCAGCTCCCGGAGTATATGATACCCTCATCAATAGTAATTCTAGAGAAGATGCCGCTTACTCCAAACGGAAAGATAGACAGAAAGGCATTGCCTGATGCAGTAATTGAAAATACAGACAAGGAAGATCTGGCTCCAAAGACTGAAAATGAAAAGCTCCTCAGCGAAGTCTGGAAGGAGATTCTGGGCCTTGATACTATCGGCATACACGATAACTTCTTTGAAATAGGGGGTGACTCCATTCTCGCTATTCAGGTTGTTGCTAAAGCCAATCAGAAGGGGTTAAAAATTGTTACAAAACAAATATTCCAGTACCCCACCATCTATCAGTTAAGCCGCACGGCTGTAAAAAACGCTGTAATCAAAAGGGGAATAAATGCCGGGAAAAATTTCCCGCTTACACCAATTCAAAATTGGTTTTTTGAGCAGGAATTTGCGGAGCAGAACCATTGGAATCAGTCTGTTCTTCTGGAAGTAAAGGAGAAGCTGGATTTTAAGGAGCTGAATAAAGCCTTTAATTTCTTAATAAAGCATCATGATGCTTTCCGCCTAAGGTTCAAACTCTCAGGCAATAAGAGTCCGGCCTGGGTTCAATATTATACGGGCCAAACTGTGGAGCCGGAAATTCAGGCAATTGATCTGACAAAAGTTGAAACCGGGCAGATTCCTTTATCCATTCAGGAGATTTCTTCTAAACTACAGTCTGGGCTTAATATAAAATCGGGTCCCTTAATCAGAGTAGCATATTTTGATTTAGGAGAAAATAGAACGGCCAGGATATTGATTGCAATACATCACCTGATAATTGACGGCGTTTCATGGAGGATTTTACTCAGGGATATTGAGATATTATTAAACCAAATAAGGGCTGATCTGGAACTAAAGCTGCCGGAAAAAACCACATCGTATCAGGAATGGAGTATAAGACTTGCGGAATATGCAAGAGATCCAAAGATCCAAATGGATTTGGATTACTGGATAGGCTTGAGAAAAAAACAGCCATTGGAACTGCCAACAGATTTTCAGGGGAATGAGAATCTGGAAGGACATACTGAGGCAATAACAACTGTTTATGATAAGACCAGAACCCAGCAGCTGTTAAATGAAATAAATTCCAAATATCACACAAAAACAAATGAGGTTTTGCTTTCTGCTCTTTTACTGACATTTGCAAAGTGGACCGGTAAATATAAGATACTCCTTGATATAGAGGGGCACGGAAGGGAAGAAATTAGTGAAGACATGGATGTTTCCGGCACTGTGGGCTGGTTCACAAATATATATCCGGTTTACCTGGAAAGTGATGACATCTGCGATACTGGAAAGACAATCTGCAGCGTAAAAGAGCAATTGCGAAATATTCCTAACGGCGGCTTCAGCTATCAGCTGCTAAGAAAATCAATTGAACAAAAAATATCTTCAGAACCCGGTACTATAGCCTCATGCCAAATTATTTTTAACTATCTGGGACAATTTGATCAGCTTAAAAGTAACAGTACAGTTTTTGAAATTGCAGCTGAAGACAAGGGAATTGAAAGGGGATTGAAAAACAAACGTTCCCACTTATTGGAAATATCTGCCATGATTGTCAATGGATGCCTGAATGTGCAATGGAATTATAGCATTAAATTCTATAGAAAAGAAACAATTAAGGCGCTTTCCGGAGACTATTTATCCTGGGTTACTAAAATAATAGATAACTGTTTAAGCAAAGAAAGCAGCACATATACTCCCTCGGATTTTCAGGATGTTAAGTTAAGGCAGGATGAATTAAGAGATATAATATCAGAAATAAACGGAAGTGACGATGAATAGCAACAATGAACAGAAAGAAATTGAGGCCATATATCCACTGACCTATCTGCAGGAAGGAATGCTGTACCATTGTATTTTCAACCCTGATCCTGAATTATATTTTGAACAGTATACTTGCCGGATCAGCGGGAGCCTGGACATAAATGCTTTCAGAGCAGCATGGCAGGAGGTAATTAATCGTCATGCCATATTAAGAACATCTTTTGTCTGGAAGAATACGGATCAGATGATGCAGGTGGTTTTTAAGACAGCTGCTTTGCCGTTTAATCTGCTGGACTGGACTGCCCTTTCAAAAGGTGAACAGAACGATAATATATTAATACTCCTTGAAGAACATAAAAAAACAGGGCTTAAGCTGAATACTGCTCCGCTGCTGAACATTACAGTTATAAAACTTTCAGAAGATGAATATCAGTTTATCTGGAATCATCATCATTTAATTATTGATGCGTGGTCGCAGTCAATATTGCTTAAAGAATTGTTCCTGCTTTATGAAGGATTCTGTAAATCAGAATATATCCGTCTGGAAATGCCGCGACCGTTCCGTGATTTCGTGATTTGGCTAAGAAGCAATAAAGATGCAGACAATGAACAATTCTGGAGGAAATATTTAAAAGGTTTTACTGAGCCCACATTGCTCCCATTTGAGTCTAAAAACCGTGCGGGAACTAATAAGTATGAACATGAATATTCATTCTTAGCTCAGGAACTGACAGAAAGATTAAATGGATTTGCCCGCAGCCTCGGCGTAACAATAAGCACAATACTTCAATGCGCCTGGGCAATACTGCTGAGTCTGTATAATGAAGAAGATGACGTGGTGTTCGGAATGACGACAGCCGGCAGGCCCCCTGAATTTGAAAAAATTGAATCAATTATCGGCCTGTTTATCAATACTATTCCTGTCCGTATCAGGTTTAACAAAGATGAGACGGTAAGGGAATTAGTGCAAAGGGTTCAATCCGAATTATTGGAATCCAGAGACTATGAGTATTCTTCTCTTGTACAGATCCAAGGGTATAGTGAAGTCTCCGGTGAAACACCTTTATTCAGAAGCATTTTTGTTTTTGAAAATATCCCCTTGGAGAAAAGATTTACCGAACAGTTAGGATCTTTGAAGATATCAGATATAAGGACCAGTTCAAAAACAAATTATCCTCTTGTATTAGTTGCGCTGCCGGGTGACAAAATATCTGCCGGGTTCGCTTATGACACAAATGTGTACAGTGCCGGGACCATTAAAATAATATTAGGGCATTTGACGAATATCCTTAATTCCATCACCAGGCACCCTGAGAAGAAATTAAGCAGTCTTTCTGTCATTAGTGAAACGGAACAGCAGAAAACAATTGCACTCTGGAACTCAAGGCCACAGGACGGATTAAAAATCCGTCTTTTGCATGAAATGTTTGAAAGTCAGGTATCTCTGACGCCGGATAATCCGGCCGTAACATTCGAAGGAGATACACTTAGCTTTACAGAACTTAAAGAAGATTCTAACCGCTTAGCCAATTACCTGATTGCAAAAGGGGTCGGTGCTGAAGATTTTGTAGGATTGTACTTGAACAGGTCCATAGAAATGGTGACCTGCATTCTGGGCATACTCAAGGCTGGAGCCGCATATGTGCCGATTGATCCAAATTACCCCGAAGAGAGGGTAAATTATATACTGCAGGATGCGCATGTTAAATATTTAATTACAAAAGAAGAGTTATTACGTAACAAAATCCTTCCTGCGGAATCTGCAGTTTGCCTGGATAGTGATAAAAATGAAATTTCTGCCTGCGGAACAAAAGATCCGGTGGTTAAATTATCTCCCGATAACGCAGCCTATGTTATATATACTTCCGGCTCAACGGGAAAACCCAAAGGAGTAGTTGTAACACACCAGGGCACGTGCAATCTGCTTGAAAATATGAAGCATGACTGGGCGATCAGTTCCCAAAGCAGGATTATGCAATTTGCTTCAATAGGTTTTGATTCCTCGGTACCTGAAATATTTCTTGCCCTAACAAGCGGTGCGGAGTTGTTTATTGCCCCGCAGGATACCGTTACTTCAGCGGAAAAAATAACTGAATTTCTTGCTGCCAACAGGATAACATTTGTTACATTTCCTCCATCTTTGCTGACATTGATATCGAAGGAAAATATTTCTCCCCAGTTAACCATAATATCAGCCGGAGAAGCATGCCCCTGGGAAGCAGCCCAAAGATGGTCTGAATGCAATAAATTCTTTAATGCATACGGACCAACAGAAGTTACAGTAGGCTGCTGCTGGAATGAATATAAAAATGCTGCAGACAAGGACTCAACCGCAACATTCCCTATTGGGAAGCCATTTCAAAATGTTAATATCTATATTCTTGACCGTTATCTAAGGCCGGTTCCTGCCGGGATATCAGGGGAAATCTACGTTTCAGGTCCGGGCCTTGCCAGAGGATATTTAAATAGGCCCGATCTTACTTCAGAAAGATTTATTCCGGATCCCTTTTCGCAAGAAGCTGGTAAACGCATGTATAAAACGGGTGATATGGCAAAGTACCTTTCTGACGGGAATATTGAATACGCCGGAAGGAACGATAGTCAGGTAAAAATACGTGGTTTTAGAATTGAGCCGCTGGAGATTGAATCAGTTTTAATGGGCAGAAGTGAAATAAAAAATGCTGCCGTACTGGTAAAGGAAAGAAAATCAGGGGAAAAATATCTGGCTGCTTATCTGATAACTCCGAACGGCATTAACCCAGGTAAGACAGAATTAAGAAAGTATCTTTCTACAAAGCTTCCCGATTATATGATACCCGCGGAGTACAATTTTGTTGAAACCTTTCCCCTGACAGCAAACGGAAAGATCGACAGAAAAGCACTTCTTAAAATCTCAGCTGTAAATGACTTTACTGAGGAGAGTAGAAAACCGTTAACACAACTTGAAGAACTCCTTGGAATTATCTGGGAGGAAGTACTTGAAATTTCAGATGTGGATATTCACAGCAACTTTTTCGAAATAGGCGGGCATTCGTTAAAAGCCACAAGGGTCATTTCCCGTATAAGAAAAGCGCTGGGTGTGAACGTAACGCTCAGTGAACTGTTCAATAACCCTACAATTTACTTACTGGCCAAAGCCATTCAGAGAAACAGCGATTCTGGATTAAAGAACTCCAAGGAAGAACTTATTGAAAAGTCAGCAAAGCGAAACAGCGATATAAAAAAGTTCGAATTATCCTTTGCCCAGCAGCGCCTGTGGTTCATAGAGCAGATGTCGCCGGATGACAGTATTTTCAATATCCCGCTGGCCTTAAGGTTCCGCGGCGAAATTAACCTGGAGGCGTTAAGAAGAAGTCTTACTGAAGTTGTAAGGCGCCAGGAATCCCTCAGAACAGTTTTCATTACGGAAAATGGTCAGCCTTTTCAGATAATCAAAGAGCTGGAAAATGCTGCTCTTGAAAACATCGACCTGTCATTTATGGAGAAAACTGAAGCAGAAACTGAGCTGCAGAGGATAGCTTCATCTGAACTGCAAAAAAGATTTAACATTTCCAATGAGTTCCCGTTCAGGTTTTTTGTGGTAAAAATAAGCAAGAATGAAAATGTTTTATTAATAATAATGCATCATATAATTACCGATGGATGGTCGATGTCCATATTTATTCAGGAACTGATACATTATTATAAGGCCGTTACCAAAATAGAAATATCGCCATTACCTGAGCTGCCGATACAATATGCGGATTTTGCAGAATGGCAGAGAAGATGGTTTGCCGGAGATGTAGCCAGTGAACAGCTTGAGTATTGGGAAAATGAGCTTGCAGGCATAGAACCTCTGATCGGATTGCCGACAGATTTCCCCAGGCCTCAGGTACAGACTTTTAATGGTGCTGCAGAAAAGTTTATTATTAACAAAGATCTTGAGTGCAGATTGCGTGCGTTCTGCCTGAAAGAATCAGTTACGCCCTACATTGCACTTCTTTCAGCTTTTCAAATACTTCTGGCCCGTTTAAGTGACACTACAGATATTGTTGTAGGCTCACCGGTGGCCAACAGAACAAAACACGAAACCGAAAGGCTTATCGGTTTCTTTGTAAACACAATTGTCATGAGAAATACTTTTCATGATAATCAGTGTTTTCAGGAGGTTGTAAAAACCAACAGAGCAAAGGTCCTGCTTGATTTTAGTCATCAGGATTTACCATTTGAACAACTGGTGCAAAAGCTTCAGCCCGAACGCAGCCTGAGCTATGCTCCTGTATTTCAGGTGGCTTTCGTATTTCAGAATTTTGCATCTTCAAAGTATGAACTGCCCGGTCTTTCAGCAAGTTTAGTTGAAATAGAAAGCAGCAGGACTGAATATGATATTACTCTGACTATTTCAGAGGACTTTAGCGGAGAACTGACTGCCTACTGGGAATACAATACAGATCTATTTAAAAAGAAAACTGCTCTCAGGATGATAGAACAGTTCAGTACTCTTCTGGAAAACCTGCTGGAAAACCCCACGAAAAGCATTTGGGACATCCCAATATTAACTCCTGAAGAATATCGCCGTATCGTAAAGGGATGGAATTCAAACAAGCACAGCATATACTATGACTGCTGCATAAATAATGTACTTGAAAAGGTTGCCGGGATTTATTCTGAGCAAATTGCCGTAACATATTCAGATATTGTGAATTCAACGGTAATTTCATCCTCAATAACATACAGAGAGCTGAACAAAAGGGCAAATCAGCTGGCAAATTATCTTAGAAGAAAGGGACTGAAAGCAGAAAACAATGTGGCTGTTTCAATACCCCGGTCCATTAATATAATTATTGCCATCGTTGCAGTTCTAAAGGCAGGAGGTACATTTATTCCTCTTGATCCTTCATATCCCAAAGAACGCCTGGCATTTATGCTTAAGGACTCCGGGACTGAGTTTTTGATTACAACAGAAGAACTTGCAGAAGAACAATACTCAGTGTTTGATAAACATGTGATTGCAATAGATAAAGAAGACAGCCTCATACAAAGAGAAAGTCCTGAAAACCCAGGAAATATAGTATTCTCTGATAATCTGGCATATATTATTTACACTTCCGGTTCCACAGGACTTCCCAAAGGTGCCATGCTCTCTCACAAGGGGATGTGTAATCTTTCAATATTCCAACATATTCTAGGAATTAACCGGGATTCCAGAATCCTTCAGTTTGCATCCTCCAGTTTTGATGCCTTTATATGGGAATTTTTAATGGCTCAGTCAAGCGGAGCAAAATTGGACTTAATATCACAGGACCTGGTTTCTTCGCCAGATGACATTGCAAAAGTTATTCACAAGACAGGGACTACCGTTGTTACATTTCCGCCTTCAATATTGGCCAGGCTGCCGGAAAAAGATGAAAACGGGGAATACTTACTTTCAAGCCTTAAGACTATTATTGTTGCCGGAGAAAAAATTCCTGTTGAACTGGCAAATTACTGGTCAGAACGTGTTAAGCTATATAATGGTTATGGGCCTACAGAAATAACTGTATGCTCCTCGATGCATTACTGTTCCGGAAAATATGAACATAATGTCCCAATCGGGCTGCCTGTATATAACTGTGAGCTCTACGTTTTAGACAGGCATATGCACCCTGTTGCGGTTGGCATTCCGGGAGAGTTATACATTGGAGGTGTTGGCTTAAGCAGGGGATATATAAACAAGCCTGATCTGACGGCCGAGAGATTTCTGCCAAATCCTTTTAGTTCAGCCAGGGGAGCCCGCCTTTACAAAAGCGGAGACATTGTAAAATTTAATGAAAATGGAATTCTGGAATTTATCGGAAGAATAGATTCACAGGTGAAGATTCATGGCCTGCGGATCGAATTGGGAGAGATTGAATCTGTGATGCTTGAGCATCCGGATATTCTGGAAGCCGCCGTAAAAGTATATGGTAATGACTCAACTGACAGCAGGCTTGTCGGCTATTTGATTTCCAAAAGTGGTGCTGTTATTCAGGGTAATGAATTAAGGAAATTCCTGAGGATTAAGCTGCCCGACTATATGGTTCCTTCCATGTTTATTACATTACCCGAATTTCCACTGACAAAAAGCGGGAAAATAGATTACAAGGCACTGCCTTCTCCTGGTATATGGCGGGCGGAAATAGAAAAAAAATACGTCGAGCCTGGAAATGAAATTGAGAGGAAGCTCTCTGAAATTGGAATGGAACTTTTAAAGGTTGAAAGAATTGGAATCCACGACAATTTCTTTGAACTTGGCGGGCATTCGCTCCTTATTACACGTTTAATCTCCAGGATTAGAGATGAATTTGGTGCAGAGATTCCATTACGTACAATTTTTGAATTCCCTACGGTTTCAGAAATTGCTCTTATTATACAACAGCAGAACGGAAATAAAGTAAATGAAAAAGAAATAGTGGGAAAAACTTCCCGCGGGGAAGGAAGCATACTGGATCTGGTAAAGGAGATTGAAGGTTTATCTGAAAATGACGCAAAAAGGCTTCTTGGGGAAAAAGAGTAGATTTATCTGCACAAAGAAGAACCGGTGTGGGTTATTTTGAACGTGAATGGAGAAAAGATCTATGACTGACATTTTGAATATCTTAAATTCACTTCCACCTGAGAAAAAGGCTTTATTTTTGAAAAAGCTCCAGGAAAACGGCAGCAAGTATAATATATTCCCCCTGTCGTATGCACAGCAGAGATTATGGTTCCTGGACCAGTATGAGCCCGGCAGCCCTTACTATAATATCCCTTCTGCAATGAGGATAAAGGGAAAGTTCAGTATCCCTGTTTTTAAGAACGTAATAGAGGAAATTGTAAGGCGTCACGAATCCCTCAGAACAAATTTTTCAGCCGTGGAGGGGAAGCCTGTTCAGGCAATTTCCCAAAATGTCAACGTTCCGTTTTCAGTTGTTGATCTTAAGAGCCTGTCTGAGGAGGAAAAGGATGCAGAGGTTATACGGCTTTTAACCGGAAAAGCCAGGTGTTCTTTTAATCTTTCCAGTGAACCCCTGATTAGAATTACAGTGCTGGAACTTGACCAAATGGACCACGTTGTGATAGTCGTTATGCACCATATCATTTCAGACGGCTGGTCCATGGGTGTTCTTGTGCAGGAAATATCAGCACTTTATAACGCCTTTTCTCAGGGCAAGCCTTCCCCTTTAGCTAAACTGCCAGTTCAGTATGCTGATTACTCAATGTGGCAAAAGGAATTTATGCAGGGTGAAAGGCTCGAAAGACAGCTATCCTACTGGAAAGGTAAGCTTGAGGGTTCATCCCAGTATCTCAACCTTCCCACAGACAGGCCCAGGCCTGCCGTCTGGACCAATAACGGTTCAACTTTGTCCAGAACAATTCCGCTAAAAACACTTGAAGGACTGACGGAACTCAGCCGCTTGGAAAGAGTCACTTTATTCATGACAACACTGGCTGCATTCCAGGTGCTGCTTCATAAATACTCAGGTCAGCATGATATCAGCATCGGCACACCGATTGCAAACCGCACACGCAAGGAACTTGAAGGCCTTATAGGGCTTTTTATTAATACAATTGTAATAAGAACCGGAATATCCGGCCGGGATACGTTCCGTGAATATCTCAGGAAAGTAAGGGTAATAACACTGGAAGGATATGAAAACCAGGATCTGCCATTTGAGTTCCTGGTGGAAAAACTGCAGCCCGGACGCGATATGAGCTACCGGCCACTTTTCCAGGTAATGTTTATATTACAAAACCATCCCTCAAACTTACAGCCATTTAATGGGCTCGACATCTCTATGATCGATGTTGATATGGGTACATCCACCTTCGACATCACGCTTACTGCTGCCGAAACCGATGACGGGCTGAATGCTTCTATTGAGTTTAACACGGACCTTTTTGACAGAACTACCATCAGCCGGATGCTGGGGCACTACGAAAACCTCCTTAATAATATTCTGCTTAATCCGGATGCCCGGATATGTGATCTTCAGTTAATGGATGATGCTGAAAGGAAGATGATAATTCATGAATGGAATAGTGCAAAAACAGAGTTTGAAACCAGCTCATGCATTCACCAGATTTTTGAAAGGCAGGCTAAATTACACCCTGATAACATTGCAGCTGTTTTTGAGGGGAGTTCTTTATCATACAAGGAACTGAATGAAAAAGCCAATCAGCTTGCACACTTCCTGCGGAAACTGGGTGTGGGTCCGGAGGATATTGCCGGAATCTGCATCGAGCGTTCTCTGGAAATGCTCATAAGCTTGCTAGGCATCATAAAAGCAGGCGGAGCTTATCTGCCGCTGGATGCCTCATACCCGGAGGAGCGCCTGAAGTTCATGCTGGAAGATGCCGGCGCCAAAGTATTAATTACACAAAGCCATCTTAGAAGCCTTCTGCCATCCTTTAACGGCCCGGTTGTTTTAATTGACAGTCAGTCGGCTGAAATATCACTTGAAAGTAAAGAGAACCCCGCAAATGTGACTCATGGAAACAACCTGGTCTATGTCATCTATACTTCAGGCTCTACGGGTAAACCAAAGGGCTCAATGATTCAGCACGAAAGTCTTTTTAACTACTACAGAATAATAGGGAATATGTACTCCCGGTATTTTGCTGCAGAGCCCGTACGCGTAGCCTTGAACACAACCATAATGTTCGACGCCTCACTTCAGCAGATTATATTTATGCTTTATGGCAATACACTTTACATTCCGCCGGAGGATGTAAGGCGCGACGGGCTGGCTCTTACAGAATACATTGCACAAAATAAAATAGACATACTTGATTGCGTCCCGTCTTTGCTAAAAGTGTTCCTTTCCGGCGGACTTTTTAGCAGAAGCAGCTGGAAACCCTCTCTTGTACTTGCAGGCGGGGAGGCTCTGGATGAGGCCACGTGGAAAGAGCTTCTTATAACTGAAAGCTGCGATTTCTTCAACACATACGGGCCCACGGAAACTACTGTAGATGCCGCAATTGGCCGTGTAAAGGAGTATCCTGAAAAGCCCACAATCGGAAAGCCCCCTCTGAATGTGGAAATATACATTCTTGACAGTGACTTAAACCTCGTTCCCATTGGAACTCCAGGGGAACTCTGCATCGGAGGGCTTTCTGTTGGACGCGGATACCTGAAGCGCCCTGAGCTTACGGCAGGGAAGTTTATACCGGACGCCTACAGCGGAAGGATGGGAGCAAGGCTCTACAGGACAGGGGATCTGGCAAGATATAATGAAAACGGGACAATAGAATTTCTCGGAAGAATTGACAGCCAGATAAAGCTTCGAGGGCTGCGCATTGAACTGGGAGAAATTGAAAATGCCATTGCGGAATATGATAATGTAAAGGAGTCGGTTGTTATAGCAAGAGAGGACACTCCGGGCGACAAGAGAATTGTAGCATACATTGTAACACACGATGGGACCAGCATCCTCGGGCCTCAGCTGAAGCATTTCCTCTCTGAGCGCCTGCCTGAGTTCATGATTCCCTCGGCTTTTGTCACACTGCCAAAGCTGCCGGTTACTCCAAACGGTAAGGTGGACCGCCTCGCCTTGCCTGCACCTGACTTAAAGGAAATTATGAAGGATATTGAATCAAATTATGCTGCTCCGCGTACGGCAGTTGAGGGCGTAATGTCTGCTATATGGTCTGATATCCTGAAAATTCCGAAAGTCGGCATAAACGATAACTTTTTTGAGCTCGGGGGGCACTCGCTTCTTGCAACACAGGTGATTTCAAGAATAAGAACGGAATTCAGCCTTGAAATCCAGCTGCGCTGTATTTTTGAAAATCCGACTGTAGCCAGACTGAGCCAATTAGTTGAAAAAGAAGTGTTGAAAAAAAACGGCCTTGCGGACAAAGCTATAATGCCTGCTGCGCGTAATAATATTATACCTCTGTCCTTTGCCCAGGAAAGACTCTGGTTCTTAGACCAGCTTAATCCGGGAAACATCGCTTATAATGTACCGGAAGCAATGAGGATATTCGGGAAAATTAATGCTGAGATGCTTGAAGAAAGCCTGAATATAATTACAAGGCGGCATGAAATACTCCGCACAATTTTTTTATCTGATGAAGGCAAACCCTATCAGAAAATATTGCCGGAATTTAAGGCTGCTGTACCCGTTATTGAAGCAGGAGCATCCCCCAGGGAAGAACAGGAGGCTTTAATAAATGAATGTATAAGTAAGGAGTCTCAGAAACCGTTTCTGCTGCATTCACTGCCCTTATTCCGGGCACTAATAATCAGATTGTCTGAAGATGAGTCTGTTCTCATTCTTACATTCCATCATATCATAACCGACGGATGGTCCTCCAGGAAAATGTTCATTGAATTGATGAAGTATTACCACCAGCTTTCAAATGGAGAACACCCGGCCCTTTTGGGGCTGCCGGTGCAATATGCCGACTATGCAGTCTGGCAAAGGGAGTATTTTTCGGGAGAAAATCTGAAAAAACACACCGAATATTGGACAGAAAAATTAAAAGGCAGTCCTCAGATTCTTGAACTCCCGACTGACAGGCCCAGGCCGGCTCTCCAAAGCTACAACGGAAGTTTTCTCAGTTTTGAACTGCCCAAAGAACTGATGGATGGAGTAAAAAAAATAAACAGCATCTACGGCGTCACTTTATTCATGTCGCTGCTTTCCGTTTTCCAGGTGCTCCTGTACAAGTACACCAGGCAGACGGATATTCTCATTGGAACGCCTATTGCGAACAGAAACAGGGCCGAAATTGAAGATCTAATTGGATTCTTTGTGAATACTTTGGTTATAAGAGTAAATATTTCAGAACATATGAAATTTTCTGAACTTATAAGGCAAACCAAGGAAACTGCCCTGGAAGCCTATACTTACCAGGACCTGCCGTTTGAAATGATAGTAGATGCCCTACATCTGGAACGCTCTTTAAGCTATTCGCCTCTTTTTCAGGTGATGTTTTTTGCGGAAAACCTGCAGGCTGACAGCCCCTTCTCAAATGAGGGCATTGATGTACAGCAGATTGATATAAAGACAACTTCATCAAAGTATGATATTACACTCTCAGCAGCCGAGGGAAATGATTGCCTCAGACTGGCAATTGAATACAATACGGATCTCTTTGATAAAGAGACAATAGAAAATCTGTTTTGTCACTACAAGAGAATACTGGAAGGCATAATAAAGAATCCGGAGCAAAGGATCAAAGAAATAACACCATTAAGCGGTGAAGAGGAGGAAAAGACTCTTGAAAGCCTGATAAATGCATCCAAGCTAAAAGATTTCACCTTTGATAAAAGAAATAAACTTTCTCCCTTGTTACTCAGCCAGCAGTCAACAGAAGAAGTCCTGAGGAACTGGAACAGAAGCGCTAAAGAAGTCCCGGATGGTTCGGTTAAGCTCTTTCACCGGCTCTTTGAACTTCAGGCAGAAAAGACTCCAGACATGGTGGCCGTGGTCTCAGAGAAGGAAAGTGCTACCTATTTTGAAATGAACAGAAAAGCCAACATGCTTGCACGTTATCTGAAGAAAAAAGGTGCAGGTCCTGACATTGTTGTCGGAATGCTCCTTGGCAGGAATCCATACCTGGTTACTTCAATTTTGGCAATCATGAAATCGGGCGCCGGATACCTTCCTCTGGATCCTGTCTATCCAAAAGACAGGATTGAATACATTCTTAAGGATGCAGGCGTCAGGCTTCTTATCTCAGAGGAGGCCCTGAAAGGAGAGCTTGAGGGAAATGAATTTGAAGTGATACATATAGACCGGGATTGGAATGAGATTACAACGGAAGAGGATGATAACCTTGCAACGGAGGCATCGCCTGAAAACATTGCATACGTCATTTATACTTCGGGCTCAACAGGTAAACCTAAGGGCTCTATGATCCAATATGACAGCCTTTATAACTATTACAGAATGACAGGCGGCACATTCTCAGAATACTTCAGTTCAGCGCCTGTCAGAGTAGCACTGAACACAACCATAATGTTCGATGGCTCCCTTCAACCTCTCATGTTCTTACTTCACGGAAACACACTCTATCTGCCGCCTGAGAATATAAGACGTGACGGGCTCTCTCTGACAGATTACCTCCTTAATAACAGGATTGACATACTCGACGGTATCCCTTCACTCCTGAAAGTGTTCATCTCAGGAGGGCTTTTTAACCGGACTACATGGAATCCCTCACTCGTAATTGCAGGCGGGGAGGCCATGGATGAGACTTTGTGGAAAGAATTATGCTCCATTGAAGGAACTGATTTCTTTAATGCATACGGCCCGACTGAATGTACAGTGGCTGCTTCAATATGCCGTGTGGAGGACTATCCTGAAAAACCGACCATTGGAAAACCTCCTCTGGATGTGGCAATATACATACTGGACAATGACTTATGCCTTCTGCCGATAGGAGCCCAGGGGGAACTCTGCATAGGCGGACTATCGGTTGGAAGAGGATACCTGAACAGACCGGAACTTACAGCAGAAAAATTTATTCCGGATCCCTTCAGCCGGAGACAGGGGGCAAGACTCTACAGAACAGGTGACCTTGCAAGATATAATCTGGACGGTACAATAGAGTTCCTGGGTAGAATGGACAGCCAGGTGAAGTTAAGAGGCTTCAGGATTGAACTTGGTGAAATTGAACAGGTCTTAATGCAGCATGAAAGAGTACAGGATGCCGTAGTAATGATGAGGGAAAGAAATGAGGGCTCCCGCTTCCTTACTGCATACATTACGCTAAAAAATGCACAGGATGACATTCAGACTGAAATTAAAACAGGAATTTTCAGGGAATTCCTTAGAAGACAGCTCCCAGACTATATGCTCCCGTCTTCAATCCTTATCCTGAAGGAAATGCCCCTGTACCCGAATGGCAAAATTAACCGGAGGGCTCTGCCTGATCCTGCACGGGAAAGAGAGCCTCATGAGGAGATAATTCCAAAAACCGATAACGAAAAAATACTCCTTGAGGTGTGGCAGAAGGTTCTGCAGCTCGAATCTGTAAGCCTTAACGACAACTTCTTCGAAATCGGAGGTGACTCCATTTTAGCCATTCAGGTTGTGGCTAAGGCAAGAGACAAAGGGCTGAAAATTCAGCCGGTCCATTTGTTCCAGCATCAAACCATTTCACAACTGGCCCTTATGATTTCAAATACAGAAGATGACAATCTTAATACAGAAGAAAGTTTAGAAGGGAAGTGGGAACTGATTCCCGTGCAGAAGTTATTTTTTGAGCTGGACCTGAAACAAAGAAATCACTGGAATCAGTCTGTTTTCTTTGAAATCAACGACAAAGTTGAATTACAGGAGCTTCAAAAAGTAATTAAAACAGTTATGCATCATCATGAGGTCCTGCGTTCTGTCTTTTTAAGGGAGAACGGCAATTGGCTCATGCAAATAGCTCCTGAGGCCGAAGAGATACCTTTCTATCTTATTGACCTGTCGGCCTTTGATGAAAAAGATTTAAAGACCCAAATTGAATCAAGGGCATTTGAAGTTCAGAGCAGCCTTGATATCGAAAAAGGTCCGGTAATCAGGTTTGCCTACTTTAAGCTTAATGAAAAAGAAAAGGATAAACTGTTAATTGCTGCGCACCATCTTGTTATAGACGTTGTATCATGGCGCATACTTTTGGAAGATATTATGACTTCTTATAACTGCCTTAAAGAGCAGAAGCCCTTATTACTTCCGGGAAAAACGGCCTCTTATAAGAAATGGAGCGAATATCTCGTGAAATATTCCTCATCTGAAGAGATCCGGAAGGAGGCTGCCTTCTGGCTGAAACTGCCGTTCCACAAGTGGGTTCCTCTGATAAGTGATTATCCGTCCGGGGAGAATCTGGAAAAAGAATCTTCTGAAGTCTCCTTATCCTTGAATTCTGAAGATACGCTTTCACTTACCCGGGAATCTCAAAGGACACTTAATGCCAATATGCCGGAAGTACTTCTGACAGCACTGGCCAGAGCGTATTCAGCATGGTCGGAGAAAAGGGTTCTCCTGATTGACATTGAAGGACATGGAAGGGAAGACCAGAACGAAAACCTTGACCTGTCCAGGACAGTAGGATGGTTTACCAGCGCTTATCCGCTGCTTCTGGACCTGAAGACATCAATTTATCCTCTCGATTCCCTGAAAGTGATAAAAGAACAAATTCGGAGTATTCCCGGTCACGGCCTGGGATATGGTATATTAAAATATTTATCGGATGACAAAACAATAAGACAATACCTGTGCTCATTGCCAAAGAGTGAAATATCTTTTAATTATTTAGGGCATTTTAATGAGTTTGCACAGGAAGAAAATCCGCTGTTTTCGCCTGCGAAATATAGCAAGGGGCCTGAAAGAGGGCTGCTGAATTCTTCAAGATATCTGATAGACATTATATGCTTTGTTGCTGAGGGACAGTTCCAGATGCAGATGAGATACAGTCCTAATGTTTTCAATGAGGATACAATCCTCAGGTTATCCCACCTGTTTACTGATGAGCTGAAGCTTATTATTGAATATTGTAAAAAAGGCCAGGCGGAACTTTCAGGCTCTGATTTTCCTCTGGCTCATTTAAGCCCCGGGAAATTTGATAAGGTGCTGAACAGATTAAATACAAAAAATATCAAAGGCCTAAAATGAATTCTAATATTGAAGACATCTACCCCCTTTCTCCAATGCAAAGAGGCATGCTTTTTCACAACCTGCTCTCAAAAGAATCAGGTGTTTACATTGAACAGACGAGCTGCACTTTTGAAGGTATAATTGATATAGAATCATTTAAGCTCGCCTGGGAGAAAATTGTTGAGCGGCATTCTGTCCTCAGAACCGCTTTTGTGTGGGAGGATGTGGATGAACCGCTGCAAATAGTGTATAAATCTGCTGTGCTGCCTTTTAAGGTACTTGACTGGCAAGATATTCCGGATAAGGAAGAAAAACTGGAAGAACTGCTGAAAATGGAAGTTGAGGAGGGATTTGACACAGAAACAGCTCCCCTGATGAAAATGGCCATTATAAAAGCAGATGCCGGCAGGTATTATTTTGTATGGACACTTCACCATGTCCTCTTTGACGGCTGGAGTGCACAGATAATTATAAGGGAAGTTTTTGAATTCTATTATTCCTTAATTAATAAATGCGCGTTTAACCTTAAGGCCGTCCGTCCTTTCCGTGATTATATATCCTGGCTCCAGAAGCAGGATATGCAAAAAGCTGAAGCATTCTGGAGAAATGCGCTTAAAGGATTAATGAATACCACTTCGCTCAGATTCCCTGCACCGGAAAAAATGGACGGAGAGTACTTAAAATTGCAGATGGAAATAAATCCGGAAACCTCAGCGGCGGTTTATGCATTCTGCAGGAAAAACAGGCTGACAATGAATACTCTCATTCAGGGCCTGTGGGCTTTGATACTGGGAGCTTACTGCGGGGAGGATGATGTTATTTTTGGGACTACTGTTTCCGGAAGACCTGCAGAATTGCCCAACATTGATTCCACTGTGGGGCTTTTTATAAATACATTGCCCGTAAGGATTAAGATTGAGCCTGAAATGAATTTTACCAGCTGGCTGGGAAATATGCAGATTGAACAGGCCGGGCAAAGGAAATTTGAGTATTGCGCTTTGACAGATATACAAGGCTGGAGCCAGATCCCCCGTGAAATCCCTTTGTTTGAAAGCATTGTTGTATTTGAAAATTATCCATTATCCCAGGCTCTGAGCCGGTCAAAAGATAATATTACAATAAGGGACTTGAAATCTCATTCGAGAACAAACTATCCGCTGACCATTGTACTTGGAGCCGGTGAGGAAATAGCTATTGAGGTGGCTTATGACGAATCCCGATTTAGAGAAGATGATATAAAGGCACTTCTTGCACACTTCAAAGTTCTGCTTTCTAATGTTTCGCAGAATGCCCAAAAGAAGCTGAATGAAATTAGTATTTTATCACCTGAAGAAGAAACAAAAATATTAACGGAGTTTAGCCATGGTAATTTACGCAATTTGGATTTTACCTGTATCCCGGAACTCTTTGAGTTAATTGCTTCTAAATATGCGGATACGGCTGCATGCCGCATGAATGATCTGGAGATCAGCTACAAGGATTTGAATAGAAAAGCAGACAGGCTTGCCTCAAACCTCCTACATAATGGAGTTACTGGTGATACAATTGTAGCCCTGATAGCCGACAGGTCAATAGAGATGATTGTAGGCATAATGGGTATACTAAAGTCGGGAGGGGCATTTCTGCCCATAGACCCGTCCTATCCGGAGGAAAGGATACTCTACATGCTGGAGGATTCAAAGGCAAAGCTCATTCTTACACAGAGCCATCTTCTAAATAAGATACCGCAGGTGGGAAAGAAGATAATTCTGATGGATACTGAAGAGATATATTCAGCAGAGGGAAAGCCTTTGGATGTACAGATATATCCTGAGAACCTGGCTTACATTATATATACCTCAGGTTCCACAGGTAAACCCAAGGGCACAATGCTCAGCCATAAGGGGGTTGTTAATTTATCGTGTGTGCAGAAGGAAGTATTTCATCTTTCCCCGGGTAAAAGAATCCTCCAGTTCTCCTCACTAAGCTTTGACGCCTCGGTCTGGGAAATATTCATGGCGATCCTGAACGGAGCAGCATTGTACCTCTGCAACAGGGACATCACGCTTTCCGGTGAAAAACTAAGTGATTATCTGAAAAATAACCTTGTAAACGTCCTCACTGTGCCGCCATCAGTACTTTCATATATACCTTCGGATCTCCTGCCCAATCTGGATATACTTGTAACGGCAGGCGAGTCAGCCACATGGAGTCTCATAGAGAAATGGTCAAAAGGGAGGAAGTACTTCAATGCCTACGGGCCAACAGAAGCCACGGTCTGCACTACACTGCACGAATGTTCATTAGAGGATTCGAAAGACTCACAGACGCCGCCAA
>JBLNAZ010000126.1:0-8945 GCA_050259615.1 Syntrophomonadaceae bacterium
ATTTCATTTATCAGAATGCATTTATTGAAAGTAGACTCAGCAGTAAAAGAAGAAGCATAAAGACATTGGACCGTATATTTTATCGGACAATTTTGTAGCCTGTAAGAGACACATTCTTCAGTCTTCCTCAAAGTAATGCTAATTTTACAGGCTTTCTCTCTCTGGCACAGATGTTGGCTCATACTATATGAGCCAACATTCCCGGATGGCTGTACCTGCAACATTTGGAGGGAGAAAATGAATTTACCTGAAAAACTGTACCTTGCAGCTGCCTTATTACTTGGCCTGCTGGCAGCGACTGCCTATTCCCAGGATGCCAATTCTGAATCCATTCCTAAGATTACAGTTCATTTTGCAGAAAGTCATTTTATACAGGAAGTTTATGATTATATATCCCCAACCTATACCACAGAGCACGTCGTATCTCATGTCCAGCCCGCTTTGAGATTTGACGGCTATCTTTACAGAGTTAAATTTGCAATAATTTTGGATGGTGAAAATTCCCTGTGGAATAAACCTCTTCAGGTCCTGTTCACATTTGAAAACGGAAATACACAAACGGCAATTATCAATGAAGAGATGCATCCGCTTTATCCCAATATATTCTACGATTTCAGTCTTTATCTTAAGGCGTATGTGAAAGGATGGGTAAGAATAGACTTAATCCCAACCAGCAGAATAAGTGAAGAAGGCTTCAGGTTTTACGGCACTTCGTTTAGCCTGAGATGATGAAAAAATTTTTAGGAATAGTTTCTTTTTTGTAAATTGGTTAGCTTTAAAAAATGTACCTTATAAGATCCGGCAATAACCTGTTAATAGTTTTCTTAAATAAATTATTCTTTAACATTACAGGATTTATCAATGAAAATTTCGCTATTTGCCATCGTACTTTTCATTGCATTCACAGCTCAGCAGATGAATGCCCAAACACAAACCTCATCTCCTGAGAATTTGTCGGACAGCTCGCGTGCTCTCCAGTTCCAGATCGCAAATAATTTTCAGCTCACTTCCTTTCAGGGCACAGTTTTTTCCTACATGCATCACATCAATAAAGAAGCAGCACTAAGATTCGGCTTAAGCATCTCTGTGGGGGGCACTAATTCAGACAATACACATGATGGGTTTTCTACTATTGGCGACTCTTTATTTCAGCGCTCTCTGGGGAATTCTGACACTAAAAACCATTCATTTCAACTAAGCGCACAACTCATCCGGTATTTTAATCCCGGCGGAAAACTTCTGCTCTATGGCGGGGCGGGTCCGTTTTTACTTTATGACTATGGTTATACTAAAAGTGAGTCAGTTGAAAAAATATCTTATCAGGGGCTGCTAAATCCTCCACGCACGACTTCCACTGAAAGTAAAAACCGTGGCTGGTCACCAGGAATTATGGGAGTCTTCGGAGTTGAGTGGTTCGCGGCACAAGGTATCTCCTTAATGGCAGAATATGGTCTGCAGGCCAGTTACAAGTGGGGGAAAAGCGAAAGTAAGTCCGTCGCATATTCAGATATTACGACGTCAAATTCCAAGCAAGAGGGCTGGAACCTGGGTGCAAGCAGAGTAAAATTCGGCCTGAGTTTGTATTTTCAATAAGATATTTTATTACGAAGGAAGTTCTGAGGCAGACGTATGATCTGCCTCAGAAAAAAATCATCCTGCTATTACAAAAAGCCCTGCAATAATTATAACAGTAGCAGCCGCCCTTAAAAGGAGGCTGCTTTCCTTAAATAACCTTCCTCCTATTACAACTGCAATAAAGACAGATATTCTCTTTACAGCCAGAACAAGAGCCACAGAGGCACTCTTTACAGCCAGAATTTCAGTGTACCTGTAAACAATTGTAAGAAGAGCTATCAATACGATCCATTTCCATACGGAAGCGTCCATGGACCTGATAATATGAAGGGGCCTCCTTTTTATGAGAAGTGTTATTACCAGGAAATTAAAAGCCATAAAGAGCTGCTGGAAACCCATAAAGGCTTCAGGCATCAGCTTATAGCGTCCAAGGAGCCAGCGGTCAACAATTGATGTGGCCGTAAAAAGAAGAAGTGCTCCAAGCACATAGTGATGCTTCTTCGATTTTATTATTGTAATAAAAGGATCAAATATTTTCTGTCCCGGCCTGGTTTCAATCAGATACGTACCAATAAAAAGAAGAACAACTCCGCCTGTTTCAGTAAGAGAAAGCTGATCCTTAAGAATAATAAAGGCAAATATTGCAACAAGTCCCGGTGTTAAGGCCAGCAGTGGAAGAGCCTTGCTGATTTCAAGGTTCTTCAGTGCAAGCATTACAAGAAAGAATGCCAGCGTACCGGGTATAGTCTTCAAAAACAGGATCAGAAGGTTAACTGGCTCAAGTGTATTAAAGTTTGTAAGCAGTATAAATGGAATAGAAAACAATAAACTTACAAGCGAAACTAAAAACGAGAACTCGAGTCCTTCTATCTTAAATAGCACCTTCTTCTGTGAAATAGCAGCCATGGCAGAAAATACTGCCGAAATAAAAGCCAATAAAAACCAGTTCATTATATCCTAAAAAGCTTATTGATTTATAAATGCCTACCAGTTAAAATTCATTTTCAGGAAGAAGTTTCTTCCAGGTTCAATATTCAGCAGGCCGCGGTTTGAGGCCAGGTGATTCCTGTAAACTTTGTCCGTAATGTTTTCAATTCCGGCAGAGGCCGAAAGGCTGCTGCTGCCTATCTTAATCGGAGCAGAATTCAGATACAGGTCAAAAACGGCGTAGCCCGGAGTCTTCATCTCCCCCTGTGCAGTATTGTTCTGCTCTGAGAAGAGAGCTGCCGACAGATCCGCATTTGCATATTCCATCAAAGGCGCCCTGAAACCAACTTTTCCGTTTAAGGGCGGCATCAGAGGCAGATAAAGATTTTTTTCTATATCCTTTCCCGAGACGTACGATGCAATCATGTAGCAAACGCAGCTGCCAGCCAGGTTATAATCCGCCTTGAAATCGAAGCCGTAGAGTCTTGCCTTTCCGACGTTCGAGCTTACAAAAGCTGATCTGCCTTCGTAAGTGGAAGGCTTGTCAACAACCATATTACTCAGGTTGTTTAAGAAAACATCGAAGTCAACGGATAAAACTTCGTTAAATATTCTCACCCCGGCGTCATAACTGAACCCGTCTTCAGGCTTAAGATTGGGATCGCCCAGGTAGATTACGCTTCCCTGGTCTATATACTTAAATCTTTCCTCAAGAGAAGGAGCCCTGAATGAGCGGGCAAAATTAATGTTAAAATTTACTCCCTGAACAATAGAATAAAGCAGGTCCACATTACCGCTCCAGGAATAATTATTGGCCTTGCCTGCAAGCCAGTACGGAGTGCTGGCAGGAGCATTATTTCTTACGCCGTTTACAATTGTATAAACAGGATTGCTCACGCTGTTGTTAGAAATATTGATCTGGTCGAATCTACCTCCCAGCGTCATTTTCAGCTTATCTTTAATTACCTTAATCTCATCCTGGGCATAAAATCCCAGGCTGCGGAAGCGTGATTCGGGAAGAGGTCTTTCGCCTACAATCTGGCTTGTAGTCTTGACAACCGAATCACCCTTAGCATTATATGCTGCTATTTCAAGTGCTCTTTCGCGCCTGCTGTCGAGCTCTCTTTGCCAGGCATCGATGCCGGCAATAAGGTAGTTGTTTTCACCCAGCGACCAGTCTGTCTGAAGCTGAAGGCCGTTTGTATAATGCCTTGCATTGGGAGTAATTTTCAGCACGCTTGTTTTCTTTGCCGGCTGTCCGTTCTGAGCGGGAGTTTTAGTTACAGTGTTCGGAATGTTTTCCACATTCCTGAAAATAAACTGATAAAAGTATTTTGCCGAGAGTTTCAGGAAACTCCTGGAAATATTTTTCAGGTTGTATTCAGCGCTGAAGAGATTTCTTTCTTCAGTGGGATATCTTACAACGGCATTTGAAGGGAACAGGCTGCCTCCGCCGGGTATACCCACATTAGAAGCGTAAAACCTCTGGTAGTTAACCTTTATTTCGTTATTATTTAAAGGTTTAATTCCGAAATCGGCAGAAAAACTGTTATCCTTAAACTGGCTGTTATTTAAGGTGCCCCTTGGAGTTTTTATATTGTCTGCATTTCTTAATGAACCGCTTGCGTGTGCAAACCATGTTGAGGAGCCGGCACTTAAAGACATATTTCCAAAGCCGCTATTGTTAACAGAATTGTAACCGCTTCCAAGTGTCCCGCCGACTGTAAAGCTGTCGCTGTACTGGCCGCTTTTGGAAATTATATTTACAATTCCGCCAAGGGCACCCGTTCCATAAAGGGAAGATGCGGCGCCTTTAATAACCTCAATTCTTTCAATATTGTTTACATCGATTAAAGACAGTCCAGCCGAGATGTCGGTAGCAGTTTCAATCCTGTTTCCGTCTATTAAGGTTACAATGCCTGATCGGCTTAAGCCTCTTATGTTTACTGTTGTGCCCCAGACTCCATCCCTTTGAAGTGCAATTCCGGGCTTATTCTTAAGCAGATCGGATACTGAAACCGCAGATTGTTTTTCAATATCACCTACAGTCACTACTTCTATGGGAAGAGGGATCTCGCTGATATTTTCCTCATATCTGGTGCTGGTTACGAGTATATCGTTCAGAATTACGGGCACTAGCCTCACTTCCAGAGCTACTTCCTTTTTATCAGCATGCAAATCCAGGTTTACCGTATTTGCAGTATAGCCTGTGCGTGAGAATGTCAGCGAATATTTCCCTGCCGGTATATTACTAATTGTAAAGCTGCCCAAACTATCTGTTTCCGTATTAAAATGATTCTCAGAAAGAATTACATTTGCTTCAGAAATGGCCTGGCCGGAATAGATGTCACTGACGGATCCTTTAACCGTATAATTCTGCGGCCAGGATACTGCAGTAAAAGTCAAAAAAACAAAAAACAGTACAAGATATTTCAATTTATTTCCCCTTAATTTTTTCCCCAAATATGCATAACCCAAAGAACGGCAATGTTCTTTTAAGGTTAAATTCCGGATATAAACTTACGAAATTAATAATTAAATATGGAAAGTCTGACCGGACATTTACCAGGTCTGGCAATTAAAGAGGAATTGAGAAGCTGAAATTGGGAATGACCTGCCTTGACGGATTTACTCCAGCCCCGGCAGGTGCTTTATTTTCAAACTGGCTGCGGTAAAACTTGCCCACAGTTGAACCTATTGCATAGGACATAAACGCAGCAGCTGCTGCATCAGAAAACCAGTGCATTCCTCCCCTGTTAAGCGAGGAAACGGCAAATATCATATAAGCCGTATACCCGTAGCCCATAATTTTAAGCCAGGTTTTATCGGGATAGAAGCTTGTTAAAGCCGAAACCACAGCCATCGTTGAAGAGGTATGCCCCGAAGGCCAGCCCCAGAATATACCCCCGCGCCAGAAGCCGAAGCGGAACTGCTTGCTTAAAGATTCCATATCACTTTCTTCCCTCCAGTTGGGGTGTGGCCTTCCGGTAAGTGCCTTAAGAAGGGAATTATATGCAAATGCCAGCACCGTGGACTGCAGAACTGCAAAAGATGCTGCAACGGCTTCCTGGTCCTTATTCAGCTTTCCATGCGCATAGAGCGCTCCCCCGACTACAAACGGGAAATACTGTGCAAAACGGATAACCGGGCGGCCTGCATCTCCGTAGTCGGGATGCTCATTAAAATACTTAAAAACATAGTAGTCACTTCCGCTTGAAACAAGCAGGGCCGTTGAAGCTATTCCCGCTAAATGCAGATACAGGTTATTCCCCTTAAAGCTGTTTATAATGTTATCTCCAAGACCGCTGTATATTCTTATGTCAGGATCAGATGAATTTACGGAAGATGTGGAAAGTGAAACTGTACGACTGGAGCCAGGCTGAGCAAAACTTATTGCAGATGAGGAATTAGTCTGCCAGAAGGAACTGGTTCTCTTAAAAACCGGCGAAATGCTGCCGGCATCCTGGGCATATATGGCAGATGTTCCCCAGCTGAGGAACAGCAATATTGAGACGGTTCTATTTATAACGCTTCTTCTCATGCGGTAAATATAATGCTTTAGCGGTGCCCCGTCAAGAAGCCCTTAAGAAAACTCCTTTTAGCATTAATTATTCTTAAAATTTTCCGGATTTTTAATAAATTAACGCATTATAAAATATTTTTCAAAGTAAAATGACAGTTAAGAAAGCATATAACAGCTGGTCAGAGACTTACGACTCAGACGTTAACCTCACGCGCGATCTGGATGAGGCTGCTACACGGGAGAGCCTTAAAGGAAGCCGCTACGGAAGAATTCTTGAACTTGGCTGCGGCACGGGTAAAAACACCGCTTTTCTTTCGGGGATTTCAGACAGAATGTGGGCAGTGGATTTTTCGGAAGGCATGCTATCCAGGGCAAAAGAAAAACAAAAGTCATGTAATGTTACATTTTCGCTGGCAGATATAACGAAACCGTGGCCTTTTTCAGACAGAGCGTTTGACCTCATTGTCTCAAATCTTGTTCTTGAACATATTGAAGATCTTGATTTTATATTCTCCGAAGCCTCAAGAACGCTTAAAAGCGGTGGATCATTTTTTATCTGTGAGCTCCATCCTTTCAGACAGTATCTGGGGAAAAAAGCCAGATTCGAGCGCAGTGAAAAGACAGTTGAAATACACGCATATATACATGACGTTTCAGATTTCCTTGCCTCTGCTAAAAAAAGCAAATTAAATCTGAAGGATATAAGGGAATGGCGCCATGAAAAAGATCAGGCAGGCGTACCCAGGCTCATATCCTTCAGATTTGAGAAATAAAAAGGAAGATTATTTATTCTTCTGTGACTCCGGCCTCTTTCATAACGAACTCAGGTGTAACCGGTTCACCGGCAAAGAATTCTCTCCTGTATCCTTTTGTATATGCCCAGCGGTGAAGCCAGCTTATGCCGCCCGCTCCCGTAAATGTATCGGGCGATTTGTAGGCGCTGTCACTTATGGCATCCTGAAGAGTAATGAACCTGTAGCCGCGGGATTTCAGCATTCGGGCTATTTCGCCGAAGTGTTCGGAATTAATTGTATTGGCGTGAACTAAAAGCACCTGCTTAATTTCACGTCCGAAGAGTTTACGCGACTGACCTTCAAAATATTCAAATTTGCTTTCCATATACGGGATATATGCCTCTGCAATCTTTTTCATCATTTCTTTGTCTTGCCTGTCCCTGGCATTATCATATGCGCGTGCAAATATCCAGTCGGAATTATCTATTGTTACAGGAGCAACAGTATAACCTCTTTCAGAAAGGAAGTTATTAAATGAATCTCTCACTGCGAGGCTTCTTCCGGTCTGAAGGAATGGATGCCTGAAGTATCTGAGCTTCATGTTGCGGTCTGCCAGCAATTTGCCAACAGTTGCTTCTCCTTTTATCAGATCCTCCTCATATTTCTGCAGAGGAATTCTGTTAAGACTCGGGTGTGAATAGGTATGGTTGCCAAGTTCAAGTCCGTTATCGAGCCATCTTTGAAGGAGTGCTGCCTTTTCAGAATTATATCCATTTTCATCATAAAGGTGACTTTCTATCACAAAACCTGTTGCCGGTATATTGTTATCTTTTATTATTGAAAGGAGGTTTTCTGTGAGCTCCTTCTGTGACTTAATGTCGTGTCTTGTAGATGCAGCCGGAAGATCGTCAAATGTAACTGCAACTTCTCTTTCCGGCGAGCTGTTTTGCATAGTCTGTGCGCTGTGGTAATCTGCATTAAAAAGAACATTAGCTATAAGAAAAAGAACTGTAAAAGTAAATCTGTATTTCATAAGTATCCTTTTTTGCCATTTTGCTAAAATGCGGGCAGAAGTTAATTTT
The DNA here is from genome assembly GCA_050259615.1 of Syntrophomonadaceae bacterium. Classification (GTDB taxonomy): domain Bacteria; phylum Bacteroidota; class Ignavibacteria; order Ignavibacteriales; family SURF-24; genus JAAXKN01. The sequence goes on from JBLNAZ010000126.1 coordinate 7,842, forward strand.
TAAATAACATCTGAACAATTGATTGGCAAATTTAAGAATTTCATCTAACAGTTACATAAAGAATATAGGGGGCATTGTTTTCCCTGTTTTAATTTTCTCCTTTTTTTTCATATTCATCAATCTTCTCTTTTATTATTTCAGCGCTTTTTCTAAGCAGAAGCCTTTCCTCGTAGCTCAGTCTTAAGGGAAGCGCACCAAGATCTCCGTTTCCGCCAATCAGGTGAGGAAGCGACAGGGCAACTTCCCTTACCCCTTCCACTTCTTCATTTATGGTTGAAACGGTCAGTATGGCCCGGTTATCGCGGTTAATTGCGTCTACTATTCGTGCAATTGCAGCGCCTATTCCATAGTAGGTAGAGCCCTTGCCTTCAATAATTTTGTATGCTGCATTACGCACTCCGTCGTCAATTTCGCGCCTTACCTGATCATTTAATTCAACTTTTCTGAATTTAATGAAGTCCTCCAGCGGAATTCCGCTTATGTCTATATTGGACCATGTAAGGACCTCAGAATCCCCGTGTTCTCCGATTACGTATCCGTGCACATGCTGCGAATCGACTCCGGCGTGTATTCCAATAAGTGCCCTGAAACGCGCAGTGTCCAAAGTTGTACCTGAACCTATAACGTGCTCTGGAGGGACTCCGTACTTCCGGGCAATTTTTGTGCTTATATGTGTAATTATATCAACCGGGTTTGTAGCAATAAGGAATATTGCATTAGGGGCAAATTTCACTGTATTGGGGATTATCTGGTTTAATATTGCAGCATTTCTTTCAAAAAGTGCGAGCCTCGTTTCCCCGGGTTTCTGGCTTGCGCCGGCTGCAATTATAACAATTTTCGCATCTTTCAGGTCCTCATAGCTCCCGGCATGAATATCTGTTGCATGTGTAAAAGGAACCGCATGCTGTATATCGGCAGCTTCGGCAATTGCGCGTTTTTCATTGGCATCTATTAAAACAATTTCACTGGCGGCTTTAGTCATTACGATAGCATAAGCTGATGTAGAACCTACAAGTCCTGCGCCGATAATTCCAACTTTCATAGTCACCTCATTTTTCTGATACTATATTTATCTGATATACTAAATATTCAGGAATGATTCCA